>NZ_LADU01000042.1 GCF_000961795.1 Hyphomonas sp. BRH_c22 | reverse complement strand
GCTGACCAGCTCGAAGGCCTCGGCGCCGACATTACCCGGCTGGCCCATGGCGTGCCGGTCGGCGGCGAACTCGACCATCTGGACGACGGCACGCTGGCCGCCGCCCTGCGGTCACGCCGCGATGTGAAGACCTAGCGCCTACTCGGCCACATCCACGCGATAGATGCCGTCCATGTTCTTGGTCGCGACATAGAGGTGCCCGTCCGGGCCCTGGATCACGTCGCGGATCGGGAAGCCCTCGGCGTCACCGGTCAACAGGTCTTCACGGCCGGCCACCTTGCCGTCTTCCATGTCGATGCGCACCAGTTTCAGGCCGGCCGGGCCATTCATGCCGCCGGTGAACAGGTCGCCCTTCCAGCCGGGATAAACGTCGCTTGTCAGCTTGGTCAGGCCCGACGCGGCAATTGACGGCACCCAGTATGTCAGGGGCTGTTCCATCCCTTCCGCTTCGGTCTTGCTGGTGATGATCGTGCCGTCATAGTTGACGCCATAGGTGATTGTCGGCCAGCCGAAATTGGCACCCTTGCGGATCAGGTTCAGCTCGTCACCACCCTTGGGGCCATGTTCGGTTGAATAGAGCGTGTCCGTGTCGGCATCATAATAGAGGCCCTGCGGGTTGCGGTGGCCATAGGACCAGACCGCCGGATGGCCAACCGTGCCATCCGCAAACGGGTTGTCCTCAGGAATGCTGCCATCGGCATTGATGCGGATGACCGAGCCGTGCGTTTTCTTGGGGTCCTGTGCCAGGTCCATGAAGGCAAAGCCGTCGCCCAGCGTTGCGTAAAGCGTGCCATCAGCAGCAAATTGCAGGCGCGCGCCATAGTGCAGCGCCGTGTTGCGCGTGTCGGCCGCGAAAATCTCGGTCACGTTTTCCAGTGCGCTGCCATCGTCACTCAGGCGGGCCTGAATGATTGCCGTCATATTGTCTGCGGCGTTGCCTTTTGAATAGGCCACATAGACCAGCCGGTTCGTGCCGAAGTCCGGGTCCACAGCCAGGCCGAGATAACCCGCCTGCCGCTCTGTATAGGCTTCGGGCATGCCGCTGACGGCGACCGGCGTGCCTTCGCCGCCCGCCACGCGCTTAAGGCCACCTTCCTTTTCGGTGAACAACAGGTCGCCATTCGGCAGGAAGACCATGCCCCATGGAAATTCGGCTTCAGCGACCACCTGGGTGAGCTTGAGTTTCGTGTCGCTGGACACGGCCGGTGTCTGGACTTCGGCGCTGCCGCAGGCGGTGAGGAACAGGCCGGATGCGAGGCTGGCAATGATGAGGCGCATGGAATCTCGGGTCCTTGTGTTGGGAAGTTCTGCCGCGAGGATAGAGCGGGGGGCCGCGCGAACCTAACAAAAAAAGGGGCAGCTCCTGCGAGCTGCCCTCAGTTTGCAGGCCGGCGCGGATCTATGTGCCCGCGCCGGATTTGGATTGGCCTACCAGGATTTCCGCACGGTGACGCCGTACAGGGCAGGCTCGGTGAGGAAGATGTTGGTGAAAATGCCCTGGCTGTCATCGCCGATATAGCTGCCGGTAATGACTTCCTCGTCTGTCAGGTTCTTGGCGAAGGCTTCCACGGCCCAGCCATTTTCCGAATTGTTGAGGATGATTGCCAGGTTGACGTTCGACCAGCTGTCAAGCTCATCATGGGCCGTATTGAAGATCCGGCTGTAGCTGTCAGCCTGGTAGTAATAGTCACCACGGATGGTCAGATCCCAGCTGGAATCCTGTAACGACGGGAATGTGTATTCCGCCGCCAGGTTCAGCGTCATTTCCGGCGCACCCGGCAGTTTGTTGCCGTCGACATCTTTCGTGATGCCGTCGAATGGCGTCAGCGCACCAATGGTCTGGGTGTCACCATTGCCGTCAATATAGGTCACGTTGCCGAGACCGAAGGCCGCTTCCTGTCCGGCAAAGGCACCGGAGCAGAGTCCGCGTGAGTCACCATTGTCCAGGATGCCGGCCTGGATGGCACCGAGAACTGTGGCATAGCCCTGGGCCGACACGACACAGTTCGAATAGCTTTGCGCATTCTTCAGGGTAACGAAGTTCGGATTGCCATTCGTCCGGTCAAGCACATCGACGCTGTCCGTGTCGATCAGCTTGGTGTCAAGCAGGCCGAGATTGGCCGTCAGCAGCCAGTTATCGGCCGGGGTCCAGAGGTATTCCAGTTCGAGACCGGTGAGTTCGGCATTCACGTTGAAGTTTGCCGCCGTCCGGTTGACGATCTGCGAGATCTGGTAGCCTTGATAGTCATAGAAGAATGCGGTTGCATTCAGCGACTGGGTATTGTTCGCGAATGTGTTCTTCGTGCCGAGTTCATAGGCATTGATGAATTCAGGCTCGAAGGTCAGCGGGAACAGGGATACCCCTGCAGGCTGTGGCGGGTTCAGACCGCCGCCCTTGTAGCCCTTGGAATAGAAGCCGTAGATCAGCGTATCGTTGGTGAAGCTGAGATCCGGCGCCCAGTCGAGACCGATCCGGCCCGTCGTTTCGTCAAATTCGGCCTCCAGCAGGCCGGTCGGCACCAGGGGGTCGCCATTCTGGACGGCAGGATAGGCGGCCGTTGGCGTGAACAGAAAGGTCGGAATCTCGTCCTGTTCCTTCTCGTCCTTCGTCTTGCGCAGGCCAAGCGTGAATTTCAGGGTGTCGGTGATGTCGTAATAGACTTCGCCAAAGAAAGCCGTGGAAGTCAGCCGGTAGGGTGAAATCGACCGGAAATAGTTGCCGCTGTCGCCCGCGACCGTGCCCTCCAGCAGGGTGGCCGTGCCATCCGGCGTTGCAATCGGCACAACAGCCCCAAACGGTGCGTCGGGTGATCCGAGTTGCGCGAGCGCATTGTTGAACTGGGTGAGGGCGGTCAGCGCATTCGAGAATACGTAATATCCAGAGGTTGGATCCTGTGGATCATTTGACTCGCCATCGACATAGATGGCACCCAGGTTGAAGTTCAGCTTGCCGTCAAAGTCGGACTGCAGGCGAAGTTCCTGCGTGACCGTCTCAGTCGGGCCGCCGGACAGGTCTGCCGAAACCAGCGTGTTAAGGATGCCGAGTTCCGGATCGGCGACAAAGCCCCCCGGGAACAGTGCATTGTACAGGTCGGCCTGAGGGCTCAGCCCCGGCGGAATGGCTGAAAGGTCATTGAATGCGATGTCGGGAACCAGCCTGTTGACATCCTGGACGGAGACCAGGCTCGTTTCATTGTAGCTGGAGATTGAGGTCAGCTTCAGGGCGTCTGTAACATTATATTCCAGCTTGAGAGTGAAGAGATCCTGCTCGGCCTTGTAGATCGGCGAGAAAGCCGACTGGATGTGGCGCAGGTCCTTGTCGAGTGGCGAGGTAAAGATGTCACCGTTAAGCAGGCCGGCCGCAATGGCCAGACCGCCCGCAAGGTTGCCGACGGAATTGGTTTTTTCATAGCTCTCGCTGAGCGGCGCATCCTGGCACCCGAGCGAGGTTATGAGCGTATCCAGGCCGGTGATTGGAACGCCCGCAAAGCTCGTCTTGAGAGGGTCTTTCTTGCAAAGCTGCTTGCCTGAACGCTGGCGGTCATCGTCTTCCTCGAAGTGCTCCCAGGAAACCCAGCCGCGAAAATTCTCCGTCGGCTCGAAACCGAGAGTTGCGCGGATCGACCAGATGTCGCGTCCGTCAATGTCGCTTCCGTCAACGGTATTGGTCGCATACCCGTCGCGCTGCGTCAGGGCACCCGCCACCCGCAGGGCCGCAATCTCGCCGAGGGGCAGGTTGACCATGCCCTTGCCCTTGATCGTGTTGTAGTTGCCATAGGTCAGTTCGGCATCGGCCTGGAATTCGCCGAGCACGGGCTTGCGAGTGATGATGTTCACAACGCCGCCGGTTGCGTTACGGCCATAGAGCGTGCCCTGGGGTCCGCGCAGGACCTCGACGCGTTCAATGTCGAAATATTCCTGTTCGAAGAGGAAGTTCATGCCGAGCGGCACATCGTTCTGGTGGATACCCACACCTGCGTCTGAGGACTGCGCGACAGCGTCGTTGCCGATACCGCGAACCTTGAAATTGCTGCCTGTGAACTGGCCCTTCGTGAAGGACACGTTCGGGACGGCTTTCACGAGGTCTGCGCCGCCAGTCAGCTGCAGGCGGTTGATCGCATCTTCGTCGAAAGCCGAAACCGCGATCGGGACGTCCTGGATGGATTGTTCGGTCTTCTGCGTGGTGACCGTGACGGTCGCCAGCGTGCGGGTCGATTCCGGCGCGTCGGCGTCCTGAGCCCAGGCCGACTGACCGAACAGTCCGATTGCCAGCGCGGACGCGCTCGCGAACAAGACGGTTTTCGAGTCTGTTTTCCGTGTCATTCTAAATTTTCCTCCCCTCGGGCCCGTCGGGATTGCAGGCCACGAAATGTGATATTTTTCCGAGCGTCCTCATTAACGGGACCACTTCACCGCTCATCAGAAATTGAGTGGAGGGGTATTGTCAACAGGTTTGCATGGCTGCCATGCATTTGATTTGACGCAGGTGTCATAAATGTAACGCTGCGGACTTGGCCCTTTACGTAGGGGCTGGTAGAGCCCCGCAATGAAACCAGATCACATATCAGCACTCGTCCTTTTTTCCGGCGGACAGGATTCTGCGACCTGCCTGGCAGACGCCTTGGCGCGCTTTGGGCGTGTGGAGACGGTCGGCTTCGATTACGGGCAGCGTCACCGGGTCGAACTCACATGCCGCAGCGCCTTTCGGGAGTCGATTCGCGACCGGTTTCCCGCATGGGGCGAGCGTCTTGGGCCTGATCACATGCTCGATGCCGGTGTTCTCAAGAGTCTCGGCCAGAGCGCCATGACGGATGATGTTGCCATCGAGATGACCCAGGCTGGCCTGCCATCCACGTTCGTCCCCGGACGGAACCTGTTATTCTTCACACTGGCCGGGGCGCTTGCCTATCGCCGGGGGCTGTCAGTCCTCATCGGCGGAATGTGCGAGACCGACTATTCCGGCTATCCCGATTGCCGGGCCACCACGATGGCGGCGCAGGAGCAGACCTTGCGCCTCGGTCTCGACACCGACATCCGTATCGAGACGCCGTTGATGTATATCGACAAGGCGGCAACCTGGGCCATGGCCGAACGGCTGGGCGGCACGGCCCTGGTCGACCTGATCACGGAACAGACGCACACCTGCTACCTTGGCGACCGTAGCCACCGGCACGATTGGGGCTATGGCTGCGGCACATGCCCGGCCTGCGAGCTGCGCGCTTCGGGCTGGCAGCGCTGGAAGGGTGCGGCATGACCTGGACCGTCAAGGAGGCCTATTACACGCTGCAGGGCGAAGGCGCGCAGACCGGCCGCGCAGCGGTTTTCCTGCGCTTTGCCGGATGCAACCTGTGGTCGGGCCTCGAACGTGATCGCGACACCGCCGTCTGCCGCTTCTGCGATACGGACTTTGTCGGCACGAATGGCGTGAATGGCGGCAAGTTTCGCGCCGCTGCCGACCTCGCAGCGCATGTCAGGGCGATCTGGGAGGCCGAAGCTGGCCCCGCGCGGCCGGCCTATGTCGTCTGTACCGGCGGCGAGCCGCTGCTCCAGCTCGATACGCCCCTGATTGCGGCCCTCAAGGCCGAAGGATTTGAAATCGGCGTCGAGACCAATGGCACGATCGCTGCGCCTGAAGGGCTCGACTGGATCTGCGTCAGCCCCAAGGCCAATGCGCCGCT
>NZ_LADU01000121.1 GCF_000961795.1 Hyphomonas sp. BRH_c22 | reverse complement strand
CCCTTGGCTCAGCCGGTTGCTGGAGCGTAAGCCCATGATGGTTGTCGCAATCGCGATGGCCAACAAGATGGGCCGAATGATCTGGGCCCTGATGGTGAAAGGGGAGAAGTTCAATCCGGCAAAGTTGATGCCGGCATAAGGTCGCCGAGCCGCTAAGGCGCAAAACGAGATTGGTGAGAGCAAAAGGAGGTCATGCAGACCCGTAGGTTCAACAAGTGAGGACAACCCACCTGGGCGCAAGCACCTTCAAGTGCGGGCTTTTGTAAGGGACCTCATCTTGCGGAACGCATGATGGCCAGCGGCATCTGAAAGCCGCCCAAATAGGCCGAACAGATGCCCGCTATCGGCCAAACTGCAAATGACCGCCAAAAAATCTCTTGCCAAGGGGCCGCCGTCCACAGATGCGCTCTTGCCAGCGATAACTGCAGCGCGCGCCGACGGATTCGTGTCCGCCGGGCGTTTGATCTGGCAGGTGCGTTGCAACGCTCCACATGACATTCGCATTCGCCCGGCCTGCACCCCGCGTGGGGCGGCCGGATGAGGCTTTGACCCGGACGCGAGAGCGAGAGCACGACATTGACCCGCAAGATCGACAAGAAACTGATTTACGCCCTGGGCGGCCTCGCGGCGCTGATCGCCTTCTGGGCCCTTTTCCTGCGCGGTAACGGCGCGGCGAAGCCCGGCGATTTCACCCTCGAGACGAGCGGGGTTGAGCGCGGTGACGTGGCGCGCCTGGTCACGGCTTCCGGCGCCGTGCGCGCGCTGACAACCGTGGAGGTCGGCTCGCAGGTTTCGGGGCAGATCATCGAACTGGACGCCGACTTCAATTCCGAAGTGAAGGAAGGCGACATCATCGCACGGATCGACCCGCAGACATTCGAGAGCCGCGTCGCCTCGGCGCAGGCAGACATTGCCAGCGCAAGGGCCAGCCTTGACGTCCAGAGAGCCAATATCGCGTCGGCCGAGGCGAGCTTGGCCCAGTCCGAAAGGGACTACCGCCGTGTCCAGGCGCTGTATGCCCAGGACGCCATTGCGCAATCCTCCCTCGAAGATGCCGAGCGGGCGCTTGCCGTCGCCAGGGCCGCGCTTGACGTGTCGCGCGCGCAGCTGCGTGCGTCGCAGGCAACACTCAGCCAGCGCCAGGCGAGCCTGCAGTCGGCGCAGCTCGACCTTGACCGCACGATCATCCGCTCGCCGATTGATGGCGTCGTGATCGAACGCTCCGTCGATGTCGGCCAGACAGTGGCCGCCTCATTCTCGGCGCCCATCCTGTTCCAGATTGCGCAGAATCTTGAAGACATCCGTATCGATGCGGCCGTGGTCGAATCCGATATTGGCGGGATCGATGCGGGCGACCCGGCCACGTTCAAGGTCGACGCCTATCCGAACGAGACCTTTACCGGCACGGTCGAACAGGTGCGGCTTGCTTCCGAAACCCTGTCGAATGTCGTGACCTATACGGTTGTGATTGCGGCAGAGAACCGGTCAGGCCGCCTGCTGCCGGGCATGACGGCGAATGTCGAAATCACCGCCGAGAAGCGCGAAGGCGTGCTGCGCCTTGCCGAATCGGCGATCCGGTTCCGGCCGCCAAGCGAGGGCGTCACCGTGATTTCGGGCGACACCGGGAGCGGCGGGCAGGCGCGCAGCGTCGCACGGCCGGGCGGCGAGGCCGGCAGCCCCGCAGAGGCAATGCTGGCGGGGCTCGACCTCGCGCCCGAGCGCAGGACACGGATCGAGTCGGAAATCCGCGCCGAGATGGAGAAGGTGCGCGCGAGCATGGGCGAGGCCGGCGCGACATTCGACCGGGCCGGCATGCGCGAGAAGATCCAGTCACGCATGGACAAGGTGCTGCGCGACAATCTCAGCCGCGATGAGCTGGCACTGGTGCAGAAAACCCTGAATGAGCGCGCGTCCCGGCGCCAGGTGGACCTTTATCAGCCGGTCGGCGACGGCACGCTGAAAACCGTGTCTGTCTCGGTCGGACTGTCTGACGGGCAGAATGTCGAAATCCTGCGCGGCGCAGATGAAGGCGACACGTTCGTCACCCGTCTGACCTTTGCCGCGACGGACAAATAGGCATGCCGGACGCAGCGGCCCCCCTCATCACCTGCCGGGACCTGACCAAGGTCTACCGCATGGGCACGCAGGACGTCTTCGCCCTGCGTGGGGTGAATCTCGATTTCGCCGAAGGCGAGATGACCGCCATCATGGGGCCGTCAGGATCGGGCAAGTCGACCCTGATGACCATGATCGGCGCGCTGGACGTGCCGACGAGCGGTGAACTTACGATTCGGGGCCGGCCCCTGTCCCGGCTTGACCGCGATGAGCTGGCCGATCTCAGGAATTCAACGATCGGCTTTGTCTTCCAGCAGTTCAACCTGCTGCACCGCGCCAGCGCGCTCGCCAATGTCAAACTCCCTCTGCTCTATTCCCGCAAGCCGGTTGCAGAGCCCACCGCCCGCGCGCGTGAATGCCTGGAACTGGTCGGTCTGGGCGACCGGATGGACCACCGGCCGATGCAATTATCCGGCGGCCAGCAGCAGCGCGTGGCGATTGCCCGCGCGCTGGCCGGACGCCCGTCCATCCTGCTGGCCGACGAGCCGACCGGCGCGCTGGACACGAAGACATCCGCAGGGATCATGGAATTGCTGACCGGCCTCGCCAGCCAGGGCATCACGGTCATCCTGGTGACGCACGAGATCGAAGTCGCCGCCTATACGGCCCGCCAGATCCATTTCCGTGATGGACAGGTCGAACGGGATGAGAGGACACGCGTATGAAAATCGGCGTCGCCCTGCGTTCGGCCCTTGAGGCCCTGATGGCCAACCCCCTGCGCAGCTTTCTCACCATGCTGGGCATCATGATCGGCGTCGCATCCGTGATGGCGATGATGGCGATCAGCGAAGGCGCCGCCAGACAGGTCGACGACCAGATCGCGAGCCTCGGCGCCAGCAACCTGACGATCTATCCCGGCGCGTCGCGGGGCGGTCCGCGCTCGAGCGGCGCCTCCTCCGACCAGCCGTTTACCGACGCCGATATCGATCTGATCCGGCAGGAACCATTCGTCACCGCCGTCGCCGCCCGCAATTCCGGCTCGGTCACCGTGATCTCCGGCCAGGACAACTGGTCGACCAGCCTCTACGGCACCAATACCGATTATTTCATCACCCAGTCGCTGCAGACCGCCGAAGGGCGCTTCTTCGACGAGCGCGAGGTGAGTTCCGGGGCCGCCGTCGCGATCATCGGCAGGACCGTGGCCGACAATCTGTTTGAAGGCACCAATCCGGTAGGGCAGACGATAAGGGCCAATAATGTGCCTCTGGAAATCATCGGCGTGCTGGAAACGCGCGGGGCATCTGCGGGCCCCGGCGGCGACCGCGACGACCTTGTCATCGTGCCCATCAACACCGCCCGCAACCGCATTACAGGTGGAAACCCGACGGTCGCGAAATATGTGACAGGCATGGAAGTGGGAATCACGGCTGGTTACGACATGACGCAGGCGCAGGAACAGCTGGAGGCGCGGCTGCGCGAGATCCGCCGCATCGCGCCCGGCGGCGCCGACGATTTCCGCGTGTTCAACATTGCCGATTTCATTCGCGCCCGGTCCAGCACGCAGGCGACATTCGGCGTGCTGCTGGCCTTTACCGCCGCCGTATCCTTGATCGTGGGCGGCGTCGGCGTGATGAACATCATGCTGGTGTCAGTGACGGAACGCACGCGGGAAATCGGCCTGCGCATGGCGGTTGGCGCGCGCGGCATGGACATTCTGGGCCAGTTCCTAGCCGAGGCGCTGGCGCTCTGCCTCGTCGGCGGCCTGATCGGATCTGCCCTTGGCGTGGGCGCGGCGCAACTTGCCGCGAAACTGGGGGAGTTTCCTGTTGAGATTTCCCCGCGCATCGCGATCATAGCGATTGGCGCGTCGGCACTGATCGGCCTGTTCTTCGGATTCTTTCCCGCCCGGCAGGCGGCGCGGCTCAACCCCATCGAGGCACTTCGACATGAATAAGCTTACCCCTGCCCTTGCGCTGGTTCTTGTGGCTGCCCTGGCGTCTGCGTGCAACTCGACGCAAACGCCAGCCGAACCCGGCAGCCTGATTTCGCAGGAAGCGAGTGCGCTGAGCGCGCCGGAGGCCTGGGCCTTCGGACCGGAAGTCGATGGTGAGGTGGCTGACACCTGGGCCGGGATCATCCGCGACGAGGCGCTGCTGGCGCTGATGGAACAGGCCCTCGCGGCCAATCCCGGCCTGCGCGCCAGTGCCGAAAGCGTACGGCGGTCTGAAGCCTTCCTGCGCCAGTCCCGGTCCGGGCTGCTGCCAGGCATTGGCGCCAGCGCAGGCGCGTCAGGGTCTTCCGACTTTGAGGATTTCGATCTGACGGAGCGATACACGGCAAGCCTTGATGCCAGCTGGGAAGCTGACCTCTGGGGCGCGATCCGCTCTGACATCCTCGCGTCGCAATACGATCTCGAAAGCGCCAGGGCCGTCTACCGGGCGAGCCGCGAATCACTCACTGCCGGCGTTGCGCGCGCCTATGCCGTCGCCATTGACGCGCGCCATCAGGTGGCCCTGACGCGCGCGACCCTGGCAGCTCAGGAAGAGACGCTGCGCATTGTCGACGTGCGCTACAAACTGGGCGCCGCCGACCGCCGCGAACAGGTGCTGGCTGAATCCGATGTGGCGAACGCGCGCGACTCGCTGGAACTGGCGCTCGCCTCGCAGCGCAGCGCCATCCGCGCGCTGGAAGTCCTGCTCGGGCGCTATCCCGATGGCACGATGACGGTGACCGATGCCTTGCCTGTCGTCGTTGACGTGGTGCTGGCAGGCCAGCCTGCCGACCTTTTGAGGCGCCGCCCGGATGTCCTGTCGGCTGAAGCCGGCGTGCGCGCGGCCTTTGCCAGCACAGACGTGACGCGGGCGAGCCGCTGGCCGGGCCTGTCCCTGTCAGGCGGCGTGTCGAGTGCCACGAGCGATCTCGCAGATGTGCTCGACCCGGCCGCCCTCGCCCTCTCGCTCGGTCTGCGGCTGGCCGACACATTGTTCGATGGCGGCCTGACCGATGCCCGGATCGCGGCGGCCGAGGCCAGCGGCCAGATCGCGCTCGCCAATTACGGCGCCACGGTGCTTGATGCCTATGCCGATGTGGAAGGGCGGCTCGACGATGTCGAGACCTTGCGCAACCGGTCTGCCTTCGTCGAGACAGCTGCAAAGAACGCCCGCGAAACACTCCAGCTTGCTGAAATCCAGTACAAGGAAGGCGCCATCGACCTGCTGGATGTGCTGACCTTCCGGCAGCGCAGTTTCCAGGCCGACCGGACCTTGCTGTCGCTTCGCCGGTCGCAGGTTGAATCGCGGATCACCCTCTATCTCGCGCTGGGCGGCGCCATCGAATAGGCGCTCGCCGCGCAAATGTCCCTGTCGGGAGCGATTGCGGTGCTTCACTGCAGTTAAATACCCTGTTGCAGCGCCTTGCCGGAACAAATGCCTGCTCAAACTCCTTGTTTTGAATAACATATACGGAGTAGTGGATTTTATCATGCCTAAAACAAATAGCCCAGGTGGCCACGATGCCCGAAAGCCGACCGACGCGGATCGCTTCGTTGGCCAGCAATTGCGTCAGGGGCGCCGCGAAATGGGATTGACCCAGGACGGTCTCGCCCAGCTTCTCGGAGTCACTTTCCAGCAAATCCAGAAATACGAAGCCGGCCACAGCCGGATGTCGGCGGGCCGCCTGCGCGAAGTGGCCATCGCGCTGAAAAAGCCGATCAGCTATTTCTAC
>NZ_LADU01000132.1 GCF_000961795.1 Hyphomonas sp. BRH_c22 | reverse complement strand
GGAGATTGCCCATTGTGAGCCATGTGAGGCCGGCTCTCATTGTAGTCGCGCCTCCACGCCTCGATCAGCCGCTTTGCTTCGGCCAGGGAGGCGAACCAGTTGATGTTCAGACACTCGTCCCGGAGCGATCCGTTGAACGACTCGATATGCGCATTGTCCGTCGGGGTGCCGGGACGCGAGAATCCCATTTTGACTTTGTGATGATATGCCCAGAGGTCCACGATCTGGCCGGTAAACTCGGCGCCATTGTCGGCAAACAGCGCCTGCGGAGCGCCGCGTAAATAGACAAGTCGATTGAGGACCCTGGCCACGTCCTCGCCCCTCAGGCGTGACCCGACTTCTATCGCGAGGCACTCGCGGGAGTAGACATCAATCACTGTCAGCAAGCGGATCTTTGCGCCGCAGGACAGCTGGTCATGGACATTCGGCAGGAAATCGATCCTTGATCGATTTCTGATCTGCCTCATTCCAGGCTCCATGCCTGGTTCAGTCCTGAGGGCTGACAGCGCGCTTGCCGATGAACCGCCATCTTCCGCCTGCGGGGCCGTTTTGCCCGCAAACACAGGCCTTCCTCACGGTAGAGCCGATAGACGATGTGTTTGCCGACCTGCCAGCCCTCGCGCTTCAGCATGATATGGACACGCCGATAGCCGAACCGGATCCGGGTCGCCACAATCTCGTGCATGCGCTGGCGCAGTTCGGTCAGCGGATCCGTCCGGAGTGGCTTCCGTTGCGTTGAGCGATGTTGGCGCGCTAGACTGCAGGCCTTTCGCTGGCTGTAGCCGTGCGTCGCCGTCACGTAATCAACAACCTGTTTCATGAGCGATGGCCGGGAAACTTTTTTGAAAGCACATCCTGAAGGACGGCCTTGTCCAGGCTAAGCTCCGCGACCAGCTTCTTCAAACGCGTGTTCTCATCCAGAACCTGCTTCAACTCCCGGACCTGATCGGACTCCAGTCCGGCATACTTCTTCTTCCAGCGGTAATACGTCATCTCTGAGATGCCGAGTTGCCGGATCAGGTCCGCAACCGGCATCCCCATATCGACCTGCTTCAACGCGGCTACGATCTGCTCGGTTGAATAGCGCTTCTTCTTCACGGGCTTCCTCCTTCAGGAAATCCGCCAGAAAACTAACATACTTTCCGGACCACTTTCACCAGACCTCGTCAGCGATTTTGACCTTGCAGAACCGCGCTAGCCTACATGATGATACCTCACCTCTTTGTCGAACGATCTTTATGGGGATACAACCAAAACGAAAAAAACTTAGTCACGCGGGGCATGGCGACATAGGTCATCAAGGCCATAACTACAGCAGTGACGAGAAGCACACGCGGCACAAGTGGCAGCCACGACAATTGCGGCCCAAAGGCCCAAAACACAAGCGTGACAATCGGAAAGAGGGCCACCCAACCGACAATCGCCATTTTGTATTTCGGTGGAGGCTGGACGGGATTTTGGCCGGGGACGGAGAACCAGGCGACGAGCCCTGACATCGTCGTGATATGACTTGGTGCCTTGAGCAATGGCTCGATCTCCGCGAGCCATTTTTTTCGAACTTCCGATTTGAGCCAATTACTCAAGTGTCCCTGCGTGTCGAACTTGAATATGATTCTGTATTCAGGATCGTACTTGCCCTCAGGACGCAGCATCGTCGCACCTAAATGGCCTTCGAAATTTGCGGCCTCAAGGGTAAGCTTTGAGCTTAGCGTTTCAAATCTGCTTTCTTCCCCTGGTGCGACGCGCCGAGAGACGACGACCGTCACAGGTTCTGCTGAATCTTCGACCATGCTCAATCAACCTCCGTCTCAGTCTGGACGACTGGGTAGTAAGTCTGCCATCTAGGAGCACTGTGCCAATGTTCAAATCCATTCGAGGTCAAATTATCGCATTGTGATAATTTCTAGAATAGCTCGGGATGGCGCACTCGGATAAGGTGCGCGATAGTTTCCGTTGTTCGGGCAGGTTTGCCCATGCGCCGTGCACGCTCTTGGACAGGACCACAGATCGCGTCCAATTCCGGCAGCCGACCTCGTTCAACATCGACTAACATAGAGGGTTTGAATGGATCGAGGCCGGCCACGATAGCACGCAACTCCTCGATATCCTGGCTTGTGAGCATTACGCCATCACCGGACGCCGCCACAGCCGCTTCAGCCATCATAGCAGCTACGATAGGAACAGTATTCTTGTCACTCAAGACAAAGCCCGTATCACGCCGCAACAACGCAGTGATCGGATTGACGCCATTGTTTATGATCAATTTGCGCCAGAGCTCCTTTCGGATGTCGTCCGTCGCGCGCATATCTACACCCGCGCCTTGACCAGCTTTCACCAAAGACTGGACCCGTTCACTCAGCCCTGTTGGTGCCTCCCCTAGTAAAAGATAGCCATTGCCAATCGCCGCGACACTTCCCGGCGCAATGACATGCGCAGCAAAACGGATCGACAGACCGCCCACAATTGGTCGTTGCAACAACTTTTCAAGCAGGGCTGGATTATCAACTCCATTTTGCAGTGAGGCGATTTGCGTTTGCGCTCCAAGGTACGGACGTATGTCTTGGGCTAGCACCACCGTCTGATGAGCTTTGCACGAGAAAATAAGCCAGTCCAGCTTGCCCAAATACTGTAAATCGCTGGCACGAGCTGTATCTAGAATGTTCGGTCTGACACGGAATGACTTGCCATTCTCAGTAATCTGCAAACCCTGCGTCTTCATAAGATCGGCATGCTGCCCTCGCGCTAGAAGGGTAATATCAAGCCCACCGCGATTGAGTAGCCCACCGAAGTACGCGCCAACTCCTCCGGCACCTGCAAACCCGATCCGCAAGCTGCACTCCTCAATTCTCGAACGAAACTAGTGGCTCAGGAAGCCAGAGACCAAAGCATTGAAAGTATCTCTATGCTCGATCTGCGTCCAATGCCCACATTTGCGGAACACGTGCAGTTGCGAATTTCCTATCAATTCCAGAAAGCGGAATGAATTTTCCACGGGAATTACCGCGTCCTCAAAACCATGGATGATCAATGTCTTATGAGGAATGGCACGGATATCCGCTTCGGCGCTGGCCAAATCACGAATTCCTTTTTGACGGGGTGCCGGGAACATGGATGAAAACGACTCCTGAAAACCAGGCTGAATACTGGCTTCATAACGAAGCCTTGCGAGATCATCGCTAACGAGTTCACTATTGTAGGCAAAAATATTCAGAAGCCCTCGCATGGCTTCAATTGAGGGTTTATAGCCCCAAGCCCGATCGAGACCTTCGGTCAGTTCAAAGTTGACACCGACAGCCCCCATCAGGACGAGCTTGTCCACGCGCTCCGGTGCCTTGATGGCCATTGCCAAAGCCAGCGCACCGCCAAACGAATTGCCTACGATTGAAGCGTTCTCAATCCCCAACGTATCCATGACACCCAAGCAATGATCGACCCAGACCTTCATGGAATAGATAACGTCTTCAGGCCTGGCGGAGTAACCGAACCCCAGCATGTCGGGCGCAATAACACGATTATGTTTGGCGAGTTCAGGAATATTCAGTCGCCAATTTGCCCACGCGCTAACCCCCGGCCCAGAGCCGTGGATCAGAAAGACAGGGGGCCCTTTACCCACATCATGATAATTTGTCTGGAACCCATTTACATCAATGCAGCGACCAAGTTCAGGATTATCACCTGCCATGTCTTCCTCCCTAGAAGTATAGCTATTTATCCGGGGGCGGCTAATCCGCACACACCCGGGAAAGCGTTCAGTTGAAAGTCCCGCCAACGCCATCCAGCCCCGGAGTGGCAAATTGCAAAAGCGATTTGTGTCCGAAGCCATTGTCTTTGAGGTTCTTGGCAGGATCGGGTACAAAATCTTCGACACCATCGAGTGTCCATTTCACGTTGGCCCAATCAATTTTGGAGAAATCTGGATGGGCAGAGTACATGTTTGGAATCACCTCCTTTAGCAGCGCTTCGAAAGGCATTGCAGGCGGCAATGGAAAGGCCAGCGCCGAGCAGAGGAAGCGATGATAATCCCAATCTAAGTAGACTATAATATTGCCATGAAAGTTTTCTACAGCATCCTTGGGTTGCAGGTCCGTCAATATTTGGGTTGCTTGCGACATAATATTCTCCAATTCCGTTGTATTTCGGGGACTATTCTGCCGCCATGACAGTTGGCTTGACGGTGTCCTCACCTCGCCATTTCTTCCAGCGGTCCTGATCTGGCGAGCCTACATGCTCCCCACCATCACCGGGTTGAAGATGGCACCATTTAGCGACGTCGGCCAACTCGGCCCCACCACAATTTCCTTGGAATATCTGATGCACCGGCAACCAAGCCTGCGCATACTTCGCTGGATTGCCTTCGAACACATCTCTGCACCCGTCAGAGCACGTATAGAATCGGTCCTCTTTGTAGGTTGAAACCCGTCGGCTGATCTTCATAGCATCACCGGCGACAACCTCCGTGAAAGCCATCGGCACCTGACACACCTGACACAGTTGCGGCAGACCTGGTGAGAAATGGCGCTGGCCATCGGCTTCCATCTGCCGGAACATCTCGAAACGTGGCCGGTAATGTTTGTCGAATGTATTTGGATACTTCTCCGAAAGCCAATCCAATTTCTTGTCGTCCGGCACCCAAGTCTGCATGCCCGCTGCATGTGAATAATTGTAAAGCGTTAGCCAGACTTGGTGACTCAGATGCTCTGATTCCGCGGTTGCGACCTCATGATATTTTGGCATCCGCAATCCGTAACGAGAAAGATCGTCAAACAGCGCCCCAATATTTTCCACGAAGTAAACGTCCCAAGCTTCTTTCCAAGACATTGGGCTGTTCGGCAGCATGTAGTCCTGCATCGCCGAAACAAGCGCCAGAACGCGGTATGCACGCCAGAAGTGCTTGTCGATCCAGCCCTGCACGATCGGCAAATTGTCCTCGTGCTGCTCGACCATGAACTTGATCACCTCCAATCCTAATGTCATGTGCCGTGATTCATCTGACTGGGCAGAAAAACCAAATGTCACTGTAGCCTGATCACCGTTATAGGCAGCGCCAGACATGAATGGCACGAATAGGAGATTTGTCAGAATATACTCGAACGAGAAAGACACAGAGGTGATGAACTCAAAGGGGCCGGCGGTCATTGCATCTTCAAAATAAGATTTTGGTACGGACAGATACCAGACCCTGTCGAACATATGAAAAGGATCGTGCAGCCCGTCGAAATACTTGTTGTAATGACTCAGCGTATGAATCTGCGTTTGTGCGTGGCGCAGTTCATCAATCGACTGCATCTGACAGGCGACTCGAGTCCCTTCCCCTCGGAAGTGGCGCCCCAGATGCGCATAATGGCGGTGCGCATAATACTCAAGCGGTGTCACCCCCTGGATGAATAGCTTCAATGCGTTGACATAGCGCGCATCTGAAATGTTCATCTGTCCATTATTCTGGGCGAAACTGTCAATAATCGCGTAGAGCTTCTTGTCTTTCTCGGCTTGAAACTTCCAATAGGCATCGACCGTTAGACGAAACGGATCTTCCCATTTATCCCAGTCCTTGATTTTTATGCCTTCGAACTTGTCATATGGGAAAACCTCGTCCATCGACTGGTAAGTGGTTTCCCATCCCATATTGCGGGTGAGCAGCTCATAGCGTTTCTTTGAATTCATGCGCTTCGCAGCCATTTTATTTCTCCCTTATTTACCAGTGTAATTCAAAATAGTCGTCTTCTTCATCGACATGCCCACTCAATGAAACAAGATTTAGATGTAATTCTTGCACATCCCAG
>NZ_LADU01000052.1 GCF_000961795.1 Hyphomonas sp. BRH_c22 | reverse complement strand
CGCTTTGTAGGCGCAGACCGTACGATCATCGCAACCGGCGCTTCGCCAGCCATTCCTGATCTACATGGCCTGTCTGAAACACCCTATCTCGACAGCACAGCCGCGCTCGAGCTGGGCGCCTTGCCGGAGTCCCTGCTTGTAATGGGCGGGGGCTATATCGGGTGCGAACTCGCCCAGATGTTCGCCCGGGCAGGCACGCAGGTCACGCTGGTCACACGCAGCCATCTGTTGCCAGAGGCCGAGCCGGAAATTTCTTCGGCCCTCACCGACTATCTTGCGGATGACAACATTACCGTCAGGACCGGCCTTGATTATGTCAGTACTCGAAAAACCGAAGCGGGCGTTGCGCTGACGATTTCGGTTGGCGGTCGGGAGGAAACGCTGGAGGCGGGGCATTTGCTCCTTACAACGGGTCGCCGTGCCAATACGGCTAAGCTTGGCCTCTCGGAAATGGGTATTCAGACCCATGCAAATGGCGCCATCCTGGTGGATGAACGTATGCGCACAACCAGGGCGGGCGTCTACGCAGCCGGCGATGTCACCGGACAGGACCAGTTCGTCTACATGGCTGCCTATGGCGCCAAGATTGCCGCCAGGAACGCTCTGAACGACCAATCGCTTGCCTATGACAACGCGGCCATGCCGTGGGTTGTGTTCACTGATCCGCAAGTCGCCGGGGTCGGGCTGAGCGAGGCCCAGGCGATCAAGGCTGGCCATTC
Source organism: Hyphomonas sp. BRH_c22 (assembly GCF_000961795.1). Lineage (GTDB taxonomy): Bacteria > Pseudomonadota > Alphaproteobacteria > Caulobacterales > Hyphomonadaceae > Hyphomonas. Next base: position 12,548 of record NZ_LADU01000052.1, on the reverse strand, counting down.
GGTCAAGACATCGATCGCGCCGCTGGACCTGGTGCCCCGCGCCTTGGCCGCGCACGATACGCGAGGCCTGATCAAACTGGTCGCTGACGCAGACTCAGACGTGCTGCTCGGAGCGCAGATTCTCGCCCCCGAAGGCGCAGATTCCATCCAGACAATGGTGATGGCGCTGACATTCGGGATGACCGCAAAGGCCCTGGGCGAAACGATCTTCCCCTATCTGACAACCGTCGAAGGCCTCAAACTGGCGGCCCAGGGGTTCGGCAAGGACGTTTCCAAACTTTCTTGCTGCGCAGGATGAACCGCATTCATTGTCGAGGTCAGGTCTGGCGGTTGAAACGGAGACGACGATCCGCGGGCGCGACAAGTACCGTCTCGGACGTGTCCATGCCATGAGTAAGGGGAAATCAACCAACACGCATTGCACTGGTCAGCAGGACGCTCCGCCACGCCAAGCTCATCCAGTATCGACTTGTCGAATGGCGTCGACCGTAAAGCGGCGGAAGACAGCATGCGGATTCGGCTTTGGAGAGTCTGACCCCATATCCTTCTGCCGGTAATGCGGAATGTCGGTTCGGTCGTGTTGCGCAACCAATGCCCGTTTCCAGATTCGGGAGAACCGGAAAACGGGCACTGTCTGCATATCAGGTCCCCGGGTGGAGTGAGAACCTGTATAGAGCTCCATTCCAAGCCAGGCCGCGAAGGGGACACGCAATCTGGCACGGGAGCGGTTTTGTCAGTCAGGGGGGAGGAAGAACTGACAATAGGGTTTTGCCATGCCGGATTTTCAGGTGTTTGTCGGCGGCTATACAAAAATGTAAGTTAAGGCATCATGACGGGAAATTAGGTTCAGCAAGGCAAACTGGGAACGGGTCGTATAGTCTACAAGTTGGCCTTCTTCGTGCCCGATATCATACCGGCCCAGGACAAATTTCGATGTTCTTCCAATGTCGATGTCGGCAACGATGGCTTCAGCCAATGACGGCCCGTGAAGGCGCTGAACCTCGTCAACAAGTCCGCACACGTTGTCTTCGGCCCTTTCGCTGGCAGCAGCAGCGGCTGCAAGCATCGTGGAGAAGATTATGGACCAGAAGAGTCTGAAGAGCTTGTGGTTCATATCCTTTTGCCTGGAAATGCGATTACCCGAGTACTCTTTGAGGCAAGCACGGGATGCCCCGGGTATGCGAGTTGCTCTGAGGCTTTCCATTCAGTCGTGACATAGTTGAGGATCAATGAGCGGCGGACACCGTCGATTACGCGAGGCAGGAATCCATGAAATGTCTTCTTAGACGGCGTGAAAATCAGCGCGGAATTGGGGGTGAACGGTACGCGCCCTGCATGTGCGTTCTCGTCGAGGAACAGGTCGGTTCCGAGGTCGCTGTGACGTGGGTCGTCGGACAGGTAGATCAGCATTGTAAAGCGCTTGACGCCGAGATCCGTGTGGGGCTTCAGCCAGAACCCGCGCGTATCGAGACAATACTCAAGACGAACGTACGTATCGGACAAATCCGCGCCAAACAGGTTTTGAATCAGGCGCGCGGTGTCGCTGCATTGAAAGATGTCGGCGACATTGCGGAGCCTGTGATCGGAATCAAGCCGGGGGCCGGAAAGGTAGGTGCGGCTGTCATTATGAATCTCGCGGGTGCCCGACACGCCGCCGAGAGGAGGTGGTGCCAGGGCAAGCTGCTTGAGATGCGATTGCATGCGGCGTTCGAAAAGATTGTCTGCGATCCAGTGCGGAAAGGGGGCTTCAAACTTTCGGGCACGCTTCAATCCGCGAAGGACGTGATCTGTGGGAGAGTGTCGTATTTCTGGGGTGAACATGGCGGGAGGGCTCCTTGGTCCACCGCCATGTCATCCAGGGTCAGAGCCTTGCGCCATCCGACAGATGTCAGACGAGATCAAGTTGGGCAGGTGCCTATCTGCATCCTACAAACGTGAAGGCAGGTCATTTCTGCAATGCGTGATCCGCAACGATGTCGGGCGATACTTGCAGCTGGCGCGCGTCTGCTGGAGTCAGCATCGCATCAAGGAAAAATGCGACAAACTCGGAGCGGTTTGGAAGCGAGGATTTCTCATATATGGCGCTCGCCTGCTGCCGGACCGTCGCGCTGGTGGACGAGCGTAGTCTTGCGATTTCCTTGTGAGAAAATCCCTTGAGCATAAGCAGGGCGACCCCACGCTCTGCCTCGGACAAGCCCCATTCAGAGAATTGGGAATCGATAGCGCGGTTGAGATCCGCGACAACGTCTTGAGCCGCCTGCCGCCATTTCTCGCTGTCAGCAGCGACTTCAGAGACTTTGTCAGTCAATAGACGATGCTGCCGGCGCAATATGCGGGTTTCGGATGCGATTGCAGCCATGACAACCATCGCGCCCGCCAGCAGGCTGTTTTCGACCAGCTCCATTGTGACATCGACAAGTGAGAGCGGCTCGCTTGTCGTCATCAGCTCAATACCGGTGAGGACAAAGAAGACGAAAGTGCCGACGATTATCAGAATGGTGAGCGGACGAGCGCGGAGTCGCGTCCATCTGTCGTAAGCTCGCTGCCTTCGCGGAGAAGCCTGTTTCATGGCGCGTGCCTCGCTATGCCGGTTGAACGGCCGCCTCACGTCGCGCGAAACATGCTCGCAGAGGCATCCATCGTACAGCCAGAATGGAACGTCACCGACCGCGATGGGTGCCAAATCACCATCGGTGGGGCCATGGAAGCAATATACAGATTTGTATATCGCGCGCATGAGCCCGGTCAGGTAGACCCCTTAGCCTGGCAATCCTGTTAAAAAAACTGGATTTGAGGAGATACGTGCATGACGAAATCGAAATCAGCAATTGCGCTACTGATTGGCGGGGGTTTGACCCTTGGAATGGGCATGATGGCTTTTGCCGGGCCTGATCGTGACGGCACCGGTGACCAGGAGCACGCCGCATTCCAGGCTGCCCCGATCGGTCTTGCCCAGGCGATATCGACAGCTGAAAGCCAGAGCGGCGGTCGGGCCATGTCGGCCGAATTCGAGACGGAAGACGGTTCAGGTGTTTTCGAGGTCGAACTTCTTGCTGCGGATGGCACCGAAATCGAGATTCTTGTCGATGCGTCCACGGGTCAGGTCGTGATTGATCATGATGACAACGACAAGATGGAAGAGAAAGACTAGATTGTCCGATACGGCGCGGCTGCAGACGAAGGCGATGTGTCTGCAGCCGCACCGGTGATAATTGGTGCGGGAGTTGGTTTTGAAAATACTACTTGTCGAAGATGATGCAGTCACGCGCGACTATGTCCGTTCCGGTCTGATCGGAGCGGGCCATGGAGTCGACTCTGTCGAGGACGGCATCGACGGTCTGGCGTTGGCCCTGCGTGGAGGTCACGATGCGATCATTCTGGACCGTATGCTTCCAGGCATGGATGGTTTGGCCATTCTCAAGGCAATGCGTGCAGCAGACCTGTCAACGCCGGTCCTGTTCCTTACGGCCGTTGGCGGTCTGGATGACCGGGTAGAGGGACTGGAGGCGGGTGCGGATGATTATCTTGCCAAACCGTTTGCCTTCTCGGAGCTGGCCGCGCGACTGGCCGCGATAGCCCGCCGGCCAAGCCTGGTATCCGAACAGACCAAACTGGTTGTTGCCGATCTCGAGCTTGACCTGATCCGGCGCACGGCCAACAGGGCAGGCCAGCAGATTGAGCTCCTTCCCAAAGAATTTTCCCTGCTGGAGTATTTGATGAGAAGTGAAGGCCGCGTCCTCAGCCGCACGATGTTGCTGGAACACGTTTGGGATTTTCACTTTGATCCGCAAACCAGCGTCGTGGAAACGCATGTCAGTCGTCTCCGCGCCAAGATCGACAAGCCGTTTGACTCCCACCTTCTGCATACGGTCAAAAACATCGGGTATAGTCTTCGTGCGCCTGACTGAATGGTTTCGAAGCACCTATTTCCGGTTTGCGGTCCTTTTGGCCGTGACCTTTGTCGTGGCGTACGCGATGGCCGCCTGGGTTGCCCTGGGGGTGATCGGCTCTGATCTGGACAGCCGCGTTGAGCAGGCTGCCGAATTGGCAGCTGAGCGCTTCGAGGATGCTTTCGAGCGAGGCGGGGAGGCGGAACTCGTCAGGGCGGTCGAGACGCGGTCTGCATCGGCTGATCCGGATGATGAAGTCTACTGGCTCGGGCGACGCGACGGCGAATTGATTGCCGGACGACCGGTCAAGGCGCCGCTATTGCTCATGCCAGGCAATGTCGGTGGCAGTGAAATCAATGCCGATACCGGAGATCGTTACAGGCTCGCGACCCGTGACATCGGCGATACTCGACTGATCGTGGCGTTCAGTTTTGAAGAGCCCGATGCCATCCTGCATTCGGTGATTGGTGCATTTGCATTGGCGTCTCTCGCCAGTTTCCTGATTGCCGGGTTGGTGGGCACTTTTGTGGGGCACCGGGCGCAGGCACGTTTGGACCGGATCGCCGATACGTTGCGCCGTGTCGCGCTCGGTGACATGAAGGCGCGCGTGCCGCTGCGCAACGCGCATGACGATCTTGGGCGCCTCTCTCTTGCTGTAAATGACGGCTTGTCACAGCTGGAAAATACCGTGGATGGAATCCGGCAGGTGAGTACGGACATTGCGCATGATCTGCGAACGCCCATCAACCGGCTCGAGATCACACTCGAACGCATGCGCGATGTCACACATGATGCCGCTGCCCTGAATGGGCTCGCCGATGACGCCAATGCACAGGCCAAACAGATTGCGACAACTTTTGATGCGCTGCTCCGGATAGCCCAGATCGAGGCGGGTGCCCGTAAATCGCGGTTCCAGGCGGTGTCGCTCGCTGAAATAGCCGAGCGCCTTCATGAGGCGTATACGCCGGTAGCGGAGGAAGCGGGCCAGGCATTCGAGATTGTCCATCGCTCACAAGCGGGAGACCTCGTCCTGGGTGACAGTGACCTCCTGACGCAGCTCTTTGCCAATCTTGTTGAAAACGCGATTCGCCATTGTCCGGCGCATGCCACAATCCAGATCGAAACGGGTACGGGCCTGAACGGAGTCTGGATCAATGTGCGTGACAATGGACCTGGCATTCCACAGGGCGAACGCGACCGTGTCTTGCGCAGATTCTATCGTGTCGAAAAATCGAGAACGACACCGGGTTCAGGGCTGGGGCTGGCGCTCGTCAAGGCAATCAGCGATTTGCATGGCGCGCGCCTGTCGCTCGATGACAATAAGCCGGGCCTGAGTGTGAGACTGGACTTCGCCCCATTTGATCGGGCTTTGATCCATGCTAGTTGAACAGGTATCACTTTCCGGTCGCGATGTGCTGCCTCGAAGTTCAGGGGAAGCCGCCTTATGACCAGGAAACAGTCACTATCCTTCATCATGCCTGCCCTCATCCTGCTGGCCGCCTGCGCGACATCCACTGAGGCCAGGGTGCCACTTGCCAGTGTGTCCGTACACGGGATGTCGATCGAGCAGATGGCTGAGGCACACTCCATCGAGCTGACACTGCCTCTTGCCCCGAGGGCACTCGGTGCCATCGCTGTCCGCTCCAATCCTGACCTGAACGCGCTGCGTGCGCGTGAGAAGGTCGCCGAGGCGCAGGTTTTTGCGGCAGGGCTTTATCCCGATCCGACAGTTTCTGCAGGACTTGATTTTCCGACCAGCGGCGCCGGCGCGGTCACGGCCATTGCGGGCGGGATAGGTTATGATTTCGCGGCAATTGCCCGGCGCCCGATCGCCCTGCGCGCAGCCCGCGCCAATGTTGAGACAGTCCGAATGGACATCGCCTGGGCTGAATGGCTCACTGCAGAGCGGGCAAGCCTGTTGAGTGAGAGGATTGGCTATCTCAGCCGGATCAAGTCCCAGACGGCGCGGTTCCGGTCCCTGGCCGACAAGGAGCTGAAAAGCGTCCTCGACGCTGTCGCGCGCGGCGATCTGCCAGCGGCGGAGCTTGACGCACGCCGCATCGCCGCGACTGACGCGGCGGATCGGGACCGCACGGCAGAGCTGCAGTTGCGTTCGGCCCAACTGGACCTCAATCGTACGCTCGGGCTGGACCCATTCGAGCGTCTCGACGTCACGCCTCCTGCGCCACTGTCCGACAAGACGGTCGACTTTGAGACACTGGTCAGCTCGGCCCTCATGTATCGCGCAGACCTGGCTGGCATGCGGGCAAATTATGCCGCGGCTGGCGCGGCAGGAGAGGCCGCCCGGCTCAATGCCTTCCCGCTCCCGTCCCTGGGATTCAATGCGGCGCGCGATACAGGGTCGGTCGAAACATTTGGTCCAAGCCTTTCGTTCGTGCTGCCGATCTGGAACCGGGGGCGCGGCGATATCAGGTCGGCCCTGGCAACAGACGCGCAACTTCGCGCGGAATATGTGGCCCATCAGGAAACGATCAGGGCAGACATTGCGTCAGCACTTGCTGCGCTCGAAATCACGCGCAAGCAACGGGCCGACATCCTGCAGCAAATCGAGCCACTCGTCCGGCAGACAGAATCCACGCAACAGGCCGCTGAGCGCGGCGATATTCCCGAAGCATCCTTCAACGCAGCCTCGATGACGCTGCTGGACAAGCAGATTACCGAGACGGCGCTTTCGCTCAGCATTCGGGAGCTTGAAAATGCGCTCGAAATATCAGTCGGCCGTCCGCTGGAGACATTGAAATGAGAATGACATCTACCCTTGCCCTCCTGGCTGCGCTTGTCGCGGCCTGCGGCGCGCCGGCCGCCAAGACCCCACCGGATCCCAGCGCTCTGGTCACGACCGCCGCCGTGACGCGAGAGAACCTGCCCGAGATTGTGTCGGGCTTCGGCTCGATCGAATTCGATCCGGCCAGTCAGCACACGCTGAACGCCGAGATTGAAGCGCGGGTCATCGACATTCTCGCCGTGTCCGGAGATAGCGTTGACAAAGGCCAGGTCATTCTCCGGCTCGGTCCATCTTCCACTACCGGGCTCGATCTTGTCAGGTTTCGGCGGGATGCAACGGCTGCACAAGCCGTGCTGGAACGCACTCAAAGACTGCGCAAGGATGGATTGGCAAGCGATGCCGATGTTGAGGCCGCCGCTGCGACCGCGCGTGACCTGGACCTCCAGGCTTCGAGCCTGGAAGCGCGGACAGGGTCTGTATCGATGCTGCGTTCGCCGATTGCGGGCATCGTGGATGCCCTCCTGGTCGAACCGGGTGATCTGGTGGCGCCGGGCGCCCAGATGGTGCGTGTCGCGTCCGCTGATGCCATCCAGGCGCGGATCGGATTGGAGATTGAGGACGCGACCCGCCTCAAGGCCGGGGACGCAGTCAGCCTGCAACCTCTCGATGGTTCCAAGAAGGCCGTGGAAACGGTCATTCGCAGCATTGACACACGGATCGATCCTTCAACCCGCATGGCAGCCGCCCTGGTTGCGGCGCCACCGGGAAACGGGCTTTTGTCAGGCGAGGCGGTCAAGGCAGAGATGGTTGCCGAAATTCACCAGGACGCCATCACTGTACCACGCCAAGCTGTGTTCCAGGACGAGTCCGGTGCCTACGTCTTTATCAATGATAAGGGGACGGCACGGTTACGTCATATCGAGGCCGGCATTCAGAGCCGTGACAAGACTGAAGTCCTGTCCGGCCTTGAGACGGGAGAGGCCGTCATCCTGGAAGGGGGAGCCATCCTGTCAGATGGCATGAAGATCAGGACCGATGCTGCCATAAGAGAGGCCGCGCAATGAGTGCCTGGCTGTCGCGCCAGACGCGGTTCGTTCTGGCTGCCTTTCTCATTCTGACCGCCGGCGGCGCTTTTGCGCTGTTGAACCTGCCGGTGAGCCTGTTTCCAACGATACAGTTTCCGCGCATCAGCGTATCGCTTGATGCAGGCGACCGGCCGGCAGACCTCATGGTCACCCAGGTAACCCGGCCTGTCGAGGAAGCCCTGCGCGCCGTTCCTGGCGTTCGCAACGTCCGCTCGCAAACGAGCCGGGGGTCGGCCGAAGTGTCCGTAACGTTCAATTGGGGGCAGGACATGACGTCTGCCGCACTTCAGGCTGAGTCCGAAGTTGCGCGGCTCGCGCCGTCACTCCCACCGGGATTTGCGTTCAATATCAGACGAATGGATCCGACGATCTTTCCGGTCCTTGGCTATTCCGTGACGTCGAAGACAGACTCCCTCGTCTCCTTGAAGAATTTTGCCTTATACGACCTTCGTCCGCTTCTCGCTTCGGTCAATGGTGTCGCGGAAGTCTCGGTCCTGGGCGGCAGGGATTCGGAGTACCAGGTGATTGTGGACCCGATACGGCTGCAGGCGCTCGGGCTGTCGGTCGACGATGTCGAGACCGTTCTCGGTTCCGGAAACCTGGTTGCTGCATCCGGGCGTTTCGAGGACAGGTCGCGTCTCTTCCTGACGATTGTCGATGATCGCCTGAACTCGATTGAGGACATCGGGGGCATCGTGTTGAAGTCGGCGGGAGGCGCGGTGGTAAATCTTGATGATGTCGCCGAGATCCGCTTGTCGACGGCGCCCGAATGGACGCGTGTCACAGCCGATGGCGAAACCGCCGTATTGGTCAATATAAGGCAGGCGCCCGACGCGAACTCGCTGGCGCTGACCGATCAGGTCAAGGCGATACTCGCCCGTGAGGCGCACCGTTTCCCTGCGGGCGTGAGAATAACTCCCTATTATGACCAGTCCGACCTGGTGAGATCAGCGGCAAAAAGTGTCCGTGATTCCATTTTGATCGGCACCCTTCTGGCGGGCGTGGTTCTCTTCCTCTTCCTGCGAAGCTTCCGGTTTGTCCTGGTCGTCGCGATCCTGCTGCCGGCGGTCCTTGCCTCGACCGCGCTGCTATTGATGGCATTCGGACTCAGTCTCAATATCATGACGCTCGGCGGCATGGCGGCGGCTGTGGGACTGATCGTTGATGATATCGTCGTCATGCTTGAACACATAACGCGTCGTCTGAGCGACGCGACGATCAGTGTTCTCGAGGCCGCCGGCGAGATGGTGCGGCCGCTTGTCGGTTCGTCCATGGCCACGATCGTGGTGTTCACACCCCTCGCATTCCTGAGCGGTGTGACAGGTGGCTTTTTCAAGGCGCTGGCCGTCACGATGGCTGCGTCGCTCGCATTCTCCATGCTTTATGCGATGGCGGTTGCGCCTCTTCTGGCCCTGCGGTTTGCAAAAGTGGAAGATGCCGAGCGCGCCGAACGGTCAAATGGCTGGCTGAAATGGCTGAGCAACGCGTATGGACGTGCGATGCAGTGGCCTTTGCATCACGCCCGGCTCGTGGCGGGACTTCTCGTCGGTGTGGCCGTCCTGATTGGCGGTTTCTCGGCCACGCGCGTCACATCGGGCTTCATGCCGCAAATGGATGAGGGCGGATTCGTACTCGATTATTTCGCGCCGCCCGGACTGTCGCTGACGGAAACAGACCGGCTTGTCCTCCAGATGGAAGACATCATCCGGTCCGTTCCCGAGGTCGCGAGTTATTCCAGACGGACAGGCCTGCAACTGGGCGGTGGACTGACAGAGGCCAATGAAGGCGACATGTTTGTCAGGCTCAAGCCCATGCCAAGACGGCCGATCGAAGACATCATGCAGGAGATCCGCGCCCGCGTGGAAACGGATATTCCGGGTCTTTCCATCGAAACCATCCAGCTGATGGGAGACCTGATCGGTGATTTGACAGCAGTTCCGCAACCCATTGAAGTCAAATTCTATTCGAACAATCCTGCCGCAATGGCGCAGGCGGCTGACCTGGCCGTCTCTGCCCTGGACGGCGTTCCGGGCGTGGTTGAAGTTGCAAAATCCGACCGGGTCGCAGGCGATGCCGTAACGGTCTCTCTGGACCGGGCCCGCCTGGCGCTCGAAGGCCTTGATGCTGCTTCTGCCGCGACACAGATCGAGGCGCTGATCGGCGGCCATCTTGTTGGCAGTATCCAGTCGGGTGAGCGGATTATCAATGTCAGGGTCTGGAGCCCTGAAAACATCAGGGACAGGGTCGAAGCGATCGAAGGGCTCATGCTGCGGTCCAGGAGCGGCACGCTGCTTCCATTGAGCCGGGTCGCACAGGTCAGTATTGCGACGGGGCAGTCCCAGATCAGCCGCGAGAACCTGCAACCCATGACGGCTGTGACAGGCCGCCTGGAGGGGCGCGATATGGGGTCCGCGATGCGCGATGTGACCAAGGCGATGAAGGCCGTCGCCTTGCCCGCTGACGTCAGATACGAATTCGGCGGATTATTCGCGGAACAGCAAAGGTCGTTCCGTGATCTCATCACCGTATTCGGCGCTGCCTTCATCCTGTCAGGCCTTCTCCTTGTCTTCCTGTTCAGGGACATGTCGCAGGCGATCTCTGTCCTGGGCGTTGTCGGGCTGACCATACCGGGCGTCCTGGCGGGGCTTGTCCTGACCGGGACGGAAATGAACATTGCAGCCATGATGGGACTGACAATGGTCATTGGCATCATTGCGGAACTTGGCGTGTTCTATTTTGCAGAACTGCCCGAGGGCGAGGTGGGTTCAGGCCATCGCATAGACGCCGGGCGCGCCAGGTTGAGGCCGATCCTGATGTCAGCCCTTATTGCCATACTCGCGCTTGCGCCACTGGCGCTCAAGATTGGTGAGGGGTCGGCATTGCTGGCTCCCATGGCGGTGGCCATCATCTGCGGCCTCATAGTCGGTGCCCCTTTGGTACTCATCGGCGGACCGGTCATTCATGCGGCACTTGCACCGAGAAAGAGAGCCCTGCCGCCTGCCGGTTCATGAGCCGCGCCTCAGGGCTGCAGGCCAGGACAGCCAGACCGCCCCGCGGCACGGCAATGAAAGCTCAGGAAACGACGTGACTGATCCGGAAGATACGGCATCTTCGCGACCGCGCGCATCACGGCCTGTGAGCATTGTGCGGGCCGGGCTTGCCGGGTGCGGCATCATCCTGGTCCTGATCGGCATTCCGATCGGTATTCTGACACCTTTCCCAATGGTGCCGATCGGTCTTACGGTTGCGCTGTCGGGCATTGCGCTTGTTGCGCGCAATTCTGATTCAGGGCGGGCGTGGCTGGCGCGAATGATTGATCGGCACCCACGGTTTCAGAGAATGCTGCCCGACTGGCTGCGCTCCCTGATATTCGGCGAACCTGGGCGTGACGCCGTCAGTGACGATTGAGCGGGGCAGGGGCTGGTTCCGTTTGACCGGTCTGAATACCTGCCAGATTTTGCGCATGGCGGGTGTCGGTGTTCCGACCAATGTCCCTGGCGGAACAGGCATTCAACCGCGCCACGTCCGAAATATACAAATCTGTATCATTGGCGAGATATCCGAGGGAACTGGACAGTATATGGGTTGCTGACCTGAGCCCTTTGGCTCCCTCATTCATTTTGAGAGTCTGGCCCTTTCATAGTCCATGGTTAGAAGTGTGGCGAGCGCGTCGGGAGCGGAGCTCCCCACATGCACGAGCGACCGACGCGCTGCGGGCGTCAGCCCGCCCAGGGATGAGTGAGGCCGGTGGTGATTGTAGTCGTGTCGCCAGCGCCCGAGGATCTTGCGGGCATGGGTCAGGCTGTCGAACACTTCTTCGTTCAGGCATTCGTCTCTGAGCTTCCCGTTGAAGCTCTCGACGAAGCCATTCTGCTGCGGCTTGCCCGGCGCGATATAGTGCCAGGCGATGCCGGTCTGGTTCTGCCATTCGAGGATGGCGCGACTGGTCAGCTCCGTCCCGTTGTCCGAGACAATGGTTTCTGGCCTGCCGTAGAGCCGGATGCAGCGATCCAGTTCGCGGGCCACGCGGGCACCAGACAGCGATGTGTCTGCCACCAGTGCAAGGCCTTCGCGGGTATAGTCATCGATCACGTTCAGCATCCTGAACCGACGTGCTGGTCCGAAGACATCGGACACGAAGTCGAGGCTCCAGCGCTGCGACGGGCCGTCTGGCACGGGCATCGGCTCGCGCGTTCCAGTAGCACGCTTGCGGCCACGCCTGCGTTTTACCGCCAGGCCTTCCTCCTTGTAGAGACGCCTCAGTTTCTTGTGATTCATCACGATGCCCTCCCGCTCGAGCATGATGCCGATGCGCCGATAGCCGAACCGGCGGCGCGTTGCCGCGATCTCTCGCATGCATTTGCGGATCTCCGGATTGTCCGGTTCCGGCTCACGCCTGACAGTTTTCGGATCGACGCTGACCAGTCGGCAGGCGCGGCGCTGGGAGATGTCGTATTTATCGATCACCTTGAGCGCCGCATCCCGCTTCAACTGGGGCGTCGTCAGGGCTTTCCCAGCAGGTCTTTCAGGATCGAGTTGTCGAGCATGCTGTCGGCCAGAAGCCGCTTCAACCGAGCGTTCTCGGTTTCCAGCGTCTTCAGCTTGCGGGCATCCGAGACATCCATCCCGCCATACTTCGCCTTCCACTTGTAGAAGGTCGCCGAGCTGATCCCGTGACGCCGGCACACGTCTGCCGTTGCCATGCCACGCTCCTGCTCTGCCAGGATCGCGATGATCTGTTCCTCGGTAAATTTGCTCTTGCGCATTGTCTGTCTCCGTTACGACAGACTCTCCATTCAAATGCGGGACCATTTGGGGCTCAGGTCA
>NZ_LADU01000051.1 GCF_000961795.1 Hyphomonas sp. BRH_c22 | reverse complement strand
CCGCGTGCAGCGCCCCGGCCGCCCCCGTGCCGGATGCCGCGCCAGCCGCGCCGGTCACGGTCATAACAGGCGGCACGATCTATACCGGCAATCCGGACCAGCCGACGGTCGAGGCCGTAGTTTACGGCGCCGACGGCCGGATCCTGACGACCGTCCCGCCCGGTTCGTCCGACTGGAGTCAGGATGAAGTCAACCTGATTGACCTTGAAGGCGCAGTCATGTTTCCCGGGTTCACCGATGCCCATGTCCATCTTCGGGGCGTCGGCGAGCGCGAACTGACGCTCAACCTTGAAGGCACAGCCTCCATCGCCGAACTCGTCACACGGCTCGAAGCGGAGATTGGTGGCAAGGCGCCCGGGTCTGTCGTGTTCGGGCGCGGCTGGATCGAGACCGGCTGGCCGGAAGGACGCATGCCGAACGCGGCCGATCTCGACGCCCTCGGCGCCGATCACAAGATCATCCTCGTGCGGTCTGACGGCCATGCCATGGTGGTCAATTCCGCAACTCTCGCCGCTGCCGGAATCACCATGGGCACGGCGGATCCGGAGGGCGGGCGGATCGAGCGCAATGCGGACGGCACGCCAAACGGCCTGCTCATCGACAATGCTATGGCCCTTGTCGCCTCCCTTGTTTCCAGACCTGACGCGGAGGGGCTGAAGACCGCGCTTGAGACCGGGGCGAAAGTCTATGCTGCGCGCGGCTGGACGGGGGGCCACAATATGAGCGTGGCGCCTGAGGAGGTTCCGCTCATGGCAGAACTCGACGGACAGGGCCGCCTGCCGATCCGGCTCTACAATGCACTGGACGCGGAAGGCTTTGACATTGCCGCTGGCCGCCAGATGGAAACGGACACGATCACCAACCGCGCCGTGAAAATCTACATGGACGGCGCCCTCGGCAGCCGGGGCGCGCTCCTGATTGCGCCCTATAGCGACCGCCCGGACACGTCGGGCCTCGCCCTCATGGAACCGGATGATCTCACCGCCATCATGGCGCGCGCAGACGCGGCGGGCGTTCAGCTTGCCATCCATGCCATCGGAGACCTCGCCAATCGCCGAATCCTGGAGGCTGTCGAGGCAGGCGGCTATGATGCCGCCCATCGCTGGCGCATCGAACACGCGCAGGTTTTCGCGACTGAAGACCTGATGCGCGCCGCCAATGCCGGCCTGATCGCCTCCATGCAGCCATCGCACGCCATCGGGGATCTCTTCTTTGCGCCCGCCCGTCTCGGCATGGACCGCCTCGCCGGTGCCTATGCCTGGAAGACTTTGCTGGATAATGGAACAGTCATCGCAGGCGGATCCGACGCGCCGGTAGAAGTCGGCTCGCCGCAGATCGAGTTCTACGCTGCGATTGCCCGCAAGAGCCTGAAGGGAGAATCCGGCGAGGGCTGGCATCCCGAACAGGCGCTCAGCCGCGAGCAGGCACTCACACTGTTCACCTCGGCACCTGCCTTTGCCAGCTTTAAGGAAGATGATCTCGGCACGATCGAGCCCGGAAAGCTCGCCGACTTCAGCGTCTTCGACCGCGACCTGATGACAGTGCCTGAAGCCGAAATCCTGGTCGCGAAGCCCTTGATGACCATTGTCGGCGGCGACATTGTCTGGCGCGCAGGCGACTAGGCTTCCGGGAAGTTCCGCGACCAGACACCCCGCAGGGGCTCCAGCGCCTTCGCCTGCGTGGCAATCGCGTTCAGCTTCGGCGCATGGGCCGCAAACCATTCCCCGCGCGGCGACCAGTGATGCATGACGCAGACGTAGAGGTCGAGCGCCGAAAGACGCTCGCCGAGGAACCAGGGCGCGCCCGCTGCGCCCTCCACGATTGACCAGAGGCGCTCGCGATAGGCCTTTATCGCCGCCTTGAAGGGTGCCTGCACGGATACGGCGCTGACAAAACGCGCCGGGTCGTCGGCATAGGTGAAGGTCGGATAGATATTGGTCACGAGATAGACCAGCCAGCGAAGGAATGCCGCCTGTTCAGGCGCGCCGGTTGTCGGCACAAGGTCGTCGCGACCCGTATGCCCGGCCAGCCAGAGTGTGATCGCTGCGCTTTCGGTCATTACCTGGCCGTCCGGCAGCACCAGCGTCGGCACTTGTGCCAGCGGGTTTACGGCCAGCAGTTTTTCCCGCGCGGCCGCATCCGTGAAAAGGTTGCCCACCGTCTCGAACCGGTAGGGGAGGCCATAGAATTCCAGCTGCGCCTCAACCAGCGCAGATCCCCATCCCGGCGTGCCATAGAGAACAAAATCTGCCATTATGCGAGCTAAAGACGGCATGCTGCTCCGGTCAAGCGCCGGGCAAGGCCTTCAGGCGCCCGGTGCGTTTTCCCCTACGTCGCACTAGGCGCTGGCGCTTCGCGTGCTAGAACCTATTCTGAAATGATAAATCCTCCCCGACGAGACATAACTCCATGACCGTAATGAGCGATACCGATGCCCTTGAAGGCATGAAGCCGACCGAAAAGATCAATGTGAAGAAGGTCTTCGGACTCGACACGACCATGACGGTCCATGGCTTCAAGACCCGCACGGAATACGTGCCGGAACTCGATCCGTCCTACCGGTTCGACCCGCAGACGACGATGGCCGTCCTGGCCGGTTTCGAGCACAATCGCCGTGTCATGGTCCAGGGCTATCATGGCACAGGCAAGTCGACGCATATCGAGCAGATCGCCGCGCGCCTCAACTGGCCGATGATCCGGGTCAATCTCGACAGCCATGTCAGCCGGATCGACATGGTCGGCAAGGATGCGATTGTCCTGAAGGACGGCAAGCAGATCACCGAATTCCGCGAAGGCATCCTGCCCTGGGCCCTTCAGCGCCCCGTCGCGATCTGCTTCGATGAATATGATGCCGGCCGGCCGGACGTGATGTTCGTCATCCAGCGCGTGCTGGAGGCCAGCGGCAAGCTGACCCTGCTCGACCAGAACCGGGTCATCTCGCCGAACCCCTATTTCCGCCTGTTCGCCACAACGAACACGGTCGGCCTCGGCGACACGACGGGCCTCTATCACGGCACGCAGCAGCTCAACCAGGGCCAGATGGACCGCTGGAGCATCGTGACCACGCTGAATTACCTGGAACACGACGCCGAAGTCGAGATCGTCAAGACCAAGGCCACGGGCGTCGATGACGACACGCTGTCCAAGATGGTGACGCTCGCGGACCTGACCCGCAACGCGTTCATGGCCGGCGACCTCTCGACCGTTATGAGCCCGCGCACCGTGATCACATGGGCCGAAAACTACGCAATCTTCCAGAATCTTGGCCATGCGTTCCGCATGACCTTCCTCAACAAGTGCGACGAGCTTGAGCGGCCTCTGGTGGCTGAAATGTACCAGCGCTGCTTTGCCGAGGAACTGCCCGAGAGCGCCCTCATGGTGAAGGTCGCCTAAAAGCAAGATATGGAACCGGCAAATGGGGCGCCTGAAACCTTTCAGGCGCCCCTTTTCAATTCGGCCGCGGCCTAGAAACGCGCGTTCAGCGTCACTTTTGCCAGGGTTGGAGCGCCCGGCGTGATATTGTTGTCGTTGTGCGCATTGGTCCAGTAGGTCTCGCCCAGCAGGTTCTCGACATTGAACTGCAGGCTCAGCGTGTCGGTCAGGTCATAGTAGAGCGCCGTGTCGATGCGCGTGAATGATGGCAGCGTTACCGCATTGGTGATCGAGGCATATTGCGCATCCTGCCAGATCACGCCCACACCGGCGCCAAAGCGGGATGTGACCCTGAACTTGTTCCAGACCGACAGGCTCTGTTCGGGCACCAGCGGCACCTTGCGGCCCTCCGGCGCGCTGCTGGTCGTCTGCGTGATCTCGGCAGACTGAAGGGCATAGGCCGCAGCAACATCCCAGCCGTCACGTATTTCGCCCAGCAGCGAAATCTCCAACCCTTCCGAGCGCTGCGAACCCGTCAGGACGGTCGTGCCGGCCACGGCGCCGGGAGCACGTGTATTGTCGCGGTCGAGGCGATAGAGCGCGGCTGTCAGCAGCAGTTCGGGCACTGGCTGGTATTTCGCGCCGATTTCGAAATTCTCGAACGATTCCGGCTCCAGCGCAGCGGTCGAGGCGCTCAGGGATGCGAACTGGTCGCCCGATTGTGGCAGGTAGGACTGGCTCCATCCGGCATAGAGTGTCACGGCCCCGGTCGCCGAATAGACAGCGCCCAGGCGTGGTGACACGAAATCATCCTTCCGCGAAAAATCGGCGCCGAGCCGGTCTGTGTAATCGAGATCGAACTGGTCATACCGGACGCTGGCGATCACCTGAAGCCGGTCGCTCAGCTCGACCTGATCCTGCAGGTAGATGGCAAAGAGGGACAGGTCGTTCGTGTTGTCCCGGGCAAGGTCCGTGAAGACAGGCGCCGAGGCCTGCCCGCGATCGGCCACGCTGGTGACCAGCCGTGCCGCGCCGCCGGCTTCCGGGAAGCTGCCTGAATGGCGTGTATTGTCCGTCACCTGCTGGCCGAACTCGATGCCCGACAAAATCGTGTGGGCCATGCCGCCGGTCGATGTTTTCCACACCAGGTCTGTCTGGCTGAAGATGTTCTCCCGCCTGGTGCCGGAATTGTAGGCGGCGATCTCGACCATTCCCGCTGCGCTGACTGGCGTCGCGGCATAGGTGTTCTGGTAGAACTTGTCATAGTCGCCATAGGAAAGGGACGAGCGCAGCTCCAGCGTGTCGGAGAAGGCATGGTCGATGACGGCTGTCAGCGTGTTCACGTCTATGTCGCTGTCATTGACGTCCGGATTGCCGAAGAAGGCTTTTTCAGAGCCGCTGAACGGTTTGCCGCCAGCGGACGGCACGCCCCGGTCAACGGTGCGTTCGTCTTCGAAGTGCTCGGCAGAAAGCGACAGTTTTGTCCGGGGCGCGAGTTCGAATTTCGCGCTGGGCGCAACGCCAAACCGCTCGAGGCTGACGCCATCACGATAGCTGCCTGAATTCTCGTACATCGCGTTCAGGCGCAGGCCCATCGTGTCCGACACGCTGTCGCCGAGGTCGAGGGCGCCGCGCGCATGGTCGAAGCTGCCGGCGCTGAGGGTCACATCGCGCACATGCTCTCCGTCCGCCTGCTTGGTGACGCGATTGATCGTTCCTCCGCCAGCGCCCCGGCCGAAGGCCAGCGCGGACGGGCCTTTGAGAACATCAACTCGCTCCACAGTGTACAGGTCGCGCAGGTATTGCAGGTCGTCGCGCACGCCATCGACGAAGAAGTTCGCCGTCGTCGCATTGCCACGGAAAGTTGGCGCATCGCGGTGGCCTTCGCCCTGTCCCATCGTGACGCCCGGAATGTAGCGTACCAGGTCGCCCATGCTCGCCATGCCCTGGTCGTCGATCAGGTCGCGCGTGATGACGGTAATGGATTGGGGAATATCCACCAGCAGCGTGTCCGTCTTGGTCGACGAGCGGCTGTCATTCTCGGCATATGCGCCTGACGTCCCGTAGACATAGACGGTGTCCTGACGCGCGACGTTGTCGGCAGCGGACGGCGCTGCGATGACGAGACCGATGGCCGAACTCAGCAGAAGTAGACGGGATGACATGGGGAGTCCTTACTTGAGAATGCTTCGCAGTCGCCTAGACGATGTCACTTGCTTGTGCAAGTCATTCTCATGTGAAGGATGTCCAAAACGGTCGGCTGTGGCTATATTGCTGCGGCGCAGTGTCATGTTTTTCCAGCCATCGCGACGGAATGGCTTCGCAAGTGGCCTTCTGCGGATTAGGTAAGGACCATGGCCAAGGACATCTCGCCCCAGGAACTCTTCAAGCAAGCGCTCGCCGCCACGACCAAGGCGATGAGCGCCGATCGCGACGTTGAGGTCGGGTTCGGCAATGATGTCGGCGCCGACGGCGAGCGGATCGTGCTGCGCCCGCCCCCGATTGACCTGCCGGCCGCCGTTGCCGCGCGTATCCGCGGCGAGGCGGATGCCATTGCCCTGCGCCGGGCCCACCATGACGAGGCCGCTCACCTCAGGCACCGGCCGCAGGGCGATCTGCCGCGCCGCGTGTACGATGCTGCTGAGCATGCCCGTATCGAAAGTCTCGGCGCCAATGCCATGCGCGGGACGGCGATCAACCTTGATGCCGTTCTGGAATTGCGCACCTTATCGGGTGAATTTGCCATGGGCGCGGAAGAACCGGAGGCCGTGCTGGCACCGGCGCTGGAATTCCTGCTCCGCGAAAAACTCACCGGCCGTCCATTGCCCGAAGCGGCCCGGCGCGTCGCCGATATCTGGCGCGAGCGTGTCGAAGCCGATACGGGCGGCGCGCTCGACAAGCTCATCTCCCAGCTACACGACCAGCCCGGCTTTGCCAGGACCATTCGCGAGATGATCCGCGATCTCACGGCGGGCAATGAGTCAGGCGACGACACCCAGTCCGAAGAGGACCAGCAGGAACAGGAAACCGAAGACGACGAACAGTCCCAGCAGGGCGAGCAGGACCAGCAGTCGGAAGAGCCGATGGGCGCGTCGTCAGAGGAAATGGAGGCGGGCGACAGCGAAGAGATCGAAGGCGAGGAAACCAATGTCAGCATCGACCAGGATGCTGACATGGAGGCGGATGACGATGCCGACGACAATGATGACGGCTCCAAGCCGCTGCGTCCGAATTTCCGGGACGGCGACGAGCGCGACCGCTTCAACTATAATATCTTTACTCGCGCGCATGATGAGGTTGCCCAGGCCCCTGACCTTTGCGACCCGGAAGAACTGACCCGCCTGCGCGCCTATCTCGACCACCAGCTTCAGGGCCTTCAGGGCGCCGTTTCCAAGCTCGCCAACAAGCTGCAGCGCCGTCTCATGGCACAGCAGAACCGGTCCTGGAGCTTTGATCTCGAAGAAGGCGTGCTCGATACGGCCCGCCTCACCCGCGTCATCACGGACCCCACAGCCCCGCTCAGCTTCAAGCAGGAAGATGACAGCAATTTCCGCGACACGGTCGTCACCCTTCTGCTCGACAATTCCGGCTCCATGCGCGGGCGTCCGATCATGGTTGCGGCGCTGTGCGCGGATATTCTCGCCCGCACGCTGGAACGCTGCGGCGTGAAAACCGAAATCCTCGGCTTCACGACCAAGGCCTGGAAGGGCGGCATGGCGCGTGAAGACTGGGTGCGTGCCGGCAAGCCGAACGGCCCGGGCCGCCTCAATGACATTCGCCACATTATCTACAAGCAGGCTGACGCGCCGTGGCGCCGGGCGCGCAAGAACCTTGGCCTGATGATGCGCGAAGGGCTGCTGAAGGAGAATATCGACGGCGAGGCCCTGCTCTGGGCGCATGACCGCCTGCTGGCCCGGCCCGAGCAGCGCAAGATCCTGATGGTTATCTCGGACGGCGCGCCGGTCGATGATTCCACGCTCAACGTGAACATCGGCAATTACCTGGAACGCCACCTGCGCCAGGTGATCGAGGAAATCGAGACGCGCAGCCCGATCGAGCTGATCGCCATCGGCATCGGACATGACGTGACGCGCTATTACAAACGCGCTGTCACCATCGTGGATGCCGAACAGCTCGGCGGCGCAATGACCGAACAGCTCGCCGGCCTGTTCGACGAGAACGCCCCGGTCCCGCAGGCCATGTCCATTCCGCCCCTGACCGACCGCACGGTGCGCGGCGCGGTTTCCGGCGCAGCCAGTGGTGCGCCCAGCTATGGCGGGCGCAAGTCTGTCGGGCTGGGCCGGGACGTGAAGAAGACCACGCTTCAGGCCGTCAAGGGTCCGAAAACCTAGGCAATTTCCTGTCCCATATTTCTGCCGTCATGCTAGGGTTTGATGGCGCAGCAAGGGGACAGGACGATGCCACATCTTTTCAAGCGAATGCCCGTATACAGGCCTGTCATCGCGGGCCTGTTCGTCCTGCTGGCGGCCTGCGCCTCAAAGCCGGAACCGGACCGCCTTGTCCTGTTGGGAGACGCCCAGGCCGAAGGCAATGTGGAACAGGAAGTGGCCCTCGCCCGCGCCTTGCTGGCAGATCCCGGGGTGAAGGGAGACCTGCGCACCGATCTGGCAGACATCCTGGCCGATGCGGGCCAGACAGAGGCGGCCCTGTCGGCCTATCACCGTGTGCTGACCGCTGCGAGTGCCGAGACGCCGCCCAATTTCGCCTACCAGATAGACCTGCGCGCCCGCATGGCCGAAATCGCGCTCGATGCCGGTGACACGGCGCGCGCCACAGAAGAGATCGGCGCGGCGGCCCGCCTCGCGCGCATCCATCTCGGTTCGGACCATCCGCGCCTTGCGCCACTGCTTGCTTATGCCACGGAGAATGGCCTCGACACCGCCCGCGTCGCAGAGATGACCGGCCTGCCGGTCGATGCCACGCTTGCCGGCAGCGTGGAGCGCGCCCGCGAG
>NZ_LADU01000049.1 GCF_000961795.1 Hyphomonas sp. BRH_c22 | reverse complement strand
ACGACGCTCTCCTCCTTCTCCAAGGTCGGCCCGATGACGATTGTCGCATTCGAGCTGAAGGCCACGTTCGCTGACGGCCGCCCGGTCATGAACCTCAAGACCCAGTTCGGCTTCTTCCCGGCGGCAGCCCTCGAGCGCCAGGCCGGCCTGCCCACGAAGGACGCACACCGCGCCCTGCTCGCCCTCGCTCCCAACCGGTCCGGCACAACCCTGCCGGCAGCGCCCACCGCCACTGGCAACCTCGTCATGCTCGACCGCATCGACTATTTCGATCCAGCCGGCGGCTCTGCGGGTCTCGGCCTCGCGCGCGGGCGCCAGTCGGTCGATCCGCACGCCTGGTATTTCAAGGCGCACTTCTTCCAGGACCCGGTCCAGCCGGGCTCGCTCGGCCTTGATGCCCTCGTCCAGCTCCTGTCGCACGCTGCCTGCCTGAAAGGCTTCGCGGACGGCATGGCCAACCCGCAATTTGAAACCGTCGCCGCAGGTGCCCCGGTCAAATGGGCCTATCGCGGCCAGGTGACGCCAGACAAGCAGGAAGTCACAACGGTCATGGAGATCATGGAAGTCACCCGGTCCGGTGACCGGCTGCTCATTACGGGCAAGGGAACACTTTGGTGTGACGGCCTGCGCATCTACGAGGCAAGCCCGCTGACAATCGCCCTGTCAGATCGCGCCTAGTCTCTTGCGGCCACAGCAAGGCTGGCAACCAGTCCGTCATGCCATGACGTCCGAACGGCAAACGCCGCGTCCTCGAATGTGACGCGCCGATGCGCCCCCTCCGGTCGCCCCAGCGTCTCCACCGCCACCGGCACACCCTTCGCGCCCCCGCGCAACCCCGTGCCAGCCGCCTTCAGCACCGCTTCCTTGATGGTCCAAAGCTCGAAGAACGCAGCCAGCCCCCGGTCCGGCGCGCTGCCAGCCAGCGCGCGCATCGCGTCGCGTTCGGCGTCGCTGCAAACCATTGCCAGCATTGGTTGCCAGTCAATCGCCCGCAGCCGCTCGATATCCACCCCCACCGGACGCCCGTCTGCAAGGGCCACGGCTGTCCAGCCATCGCTGCGGGAAATCGACAGACGCCGGTCAGGGTCATGCCCCAGACACGGCGCCCCTTCACCGTCTCGCTGCACGTCCACATCCGTCGGCGGCACACTCAGCATCTGGCCAAGCATCATGCGTGCACAGGCCAGCGAGGCCCACAGCTGCTCCTGCGCCTCGGGAGTCTTCAACCGCGCGACCCGGGCCGCCTCCAGCTCGCTTAATGCGGGAAGAACTGCATTTTTAGACCGCGCCCATTCCAGGCTGTTGCAGGCATGCACAGTCACACCGGACACGCCGTGCGCAAGGTCCAGGACGTATGTTTTCTGGAACATGTCACTCACGTTCGGATCCGATCTCTGTCTGTGAACAGGTCTGTTTTCTAGGCGATTTCTCTGGAAAATGACACCGATTGCGCTGAAGCGTCATCGTCACACAACTGACGCAAAGGCAAACTGACATAACGCACTTGCAACATTTCATTTTCTACAGCATGCAGCGCAGTTGCGGGGTTCGGTGGGGGTTATTGCAGCCTGGTAATGCTGCGCCGCAAAATAACCTGATTTCTCAGCGAAACGCCTGCACTGGTGAGGCGTAATGGTCAGATCGAAGGCGCTTTTTGCGGTGCCGGGCGTCTGGGCAGCAATTTTGTTGCCTCGGGAAAATTGAACCGCTTTCAAGGAATATGGCCTGTTGGCCTGACGAGGTTGCATTGAAACTTACACGGCGCCCTAACTACATTCCTGCCGTCGTGCTCGGCGCAGCGGCCGCCGTCCTTATGGGCGGCATCATCGTCGCCATAGGATCGGCCAGTGCGCCCGCGCCAACCGTTGAAGTTGCGGCCAGCGAGCCGGATATAACCGCGGCAGCCGCCGAAACGGCCCCCGCCCCCGTTGCGCCGATCATTGAACCACTCGATTCCGTTGCCGACTACACACCTGAACGGGTCGAATCCAGCGACGAGACTCCCGAAGACGTCGCCCCGGCCGCCGCAGCGCCGTCAAAGGCGCCCTTCTCGTTCGATCAGGTGATCAACAAGGCGCAGGCGCTGTCGGAACATGAGTTCCAGAAATCGCCTCCGGTGCCGTCCGCCGCCGCCTCACTCGACTATGACCAGTACCGCCGCCTCGAGTTCAAGCGCGAATCTGCCGAATGGACGCAAGACACGACGATCCCGTTCCGTGTCCACTATGATCCGCGCGGCTACCTGTTCAACGAAGAGGTCAAGCTCAACATCATCGACAAGGGTGTGGCGACGCCCAAGCCCTGGGCCGAGGCCGACTTCAACTTCTTCGACCTGCCACTGTCGGAAGACGATAAAAAGGCGCTCGGCTATGCAGGATTCCACGTCACCGCGCCGCTGAACTCCTCCGGCAAGTTCGACGATCTCATCAGCTTCAAAGGCGCCAGCTTCTTCCGCGTCCTCAGCGCCGGCACGGTTTACGGCGCATCGGCGCGCGGCATGGCGATCTCCACCGCCTCGCCTGCGGGTGAAGAGTTTC
Source organism: Hyphomonas sp. BRH_c22 (assembly GCF_000961795.1). Taxonomy (GTDB): domain Bacteria; phylum Pseudomonadota; class Alphaproteobacteria; order Caulobacterales; family Hyphomonadaceae; genus Hyphomonas. Next base: position 65,458 of record NZ_LADU01000049.1, on the reverse strand, counting down.
CGTCATTCCGCGAGTTCTGGCTGGTGAAGCCTGAACCCGGCGCCAAGTCGATGACCGTCTACGCCCTGCTGAACGGCGTCAGCACGACCGGCGCCTTCCAGTTCGTCATCACGCCGGGATCGACAACGAACGTCGACGTCGAAGCCGTGTTTTTCCCGCGCCGCAAGCTGACCGAAGTCGGCGTCGCGCCGATCACCTCCATGTATTATTTTTCGCCCCACAGCCTCAATCGCGGCAACCGCGACTACCGCGTCGCCGTCCACGATTCCGAAGGCCTGATGATGGAATTGCACAATGGTGAATGGGTGTGGCGCCCTCTGGCCAACCCAAACCAGCTCGAAATCTCCAGCTTCGCGACCCAGCCGCCCCTCGGCTTCGGCCTGGTCCAGCGCAAGCGCGACTTCGATTCCTATGACGATCTCGAAGCCAATTACGAGCGCCGCCCGAATGTCTGGATCGCGCCCGGTGATGGCTGGGGTCCGGGCAACCTGACCCTCGTCGAGATACCGACCACCAACGAGTACAATGATAATATAGTCGTCTCCTGGCGCCCGGCAGAGGCCTGGGAGGCCGGCAAGCCGGTTCGACTGTCCTACGAGATGATCTGGAGCCTGCCGCAGCCGGTCGTTGCGCCTGTCGCCAAGGTCACCGCCACGAAGGTGGGCATATCCCCTGCCACCAAGCGTCCGATGTTCATCATCGACTTTGAATCCGACAATGGCGAATTACTGCGCGATGCACTGCCGCAGGTCTCGACCTCGGCCGGCGCAATCATCTCGCCTGTCGTCCAGCCCAACACCCGAACCGGCGGCATGCGCCTCAGCTTCGAACTCGACACAAAGGATGCCAGCCTTTGCGAATTGCGAGCCCTGCTGACCAAGGCCGACCACTCAGTTTCTGAAACCTGGCTCTATCGCTGGAGATCATGATGCTCACATTCCGCGCCCGCCCTGCAGAACTGCCGATTTCGATGCCCGACCAGGCCTTCGACACCGGCCCGACCCGTAACGCCAAGGCGCCGAAATCCTTCCGGTGGCGCAAAGTCATGGTCTTTTCGCTCTCGCTCGCACTGGCTGTGTGGGCAACGGTCGAGATGTACCACGTGCTTGACGTATCCGGCGTCACCACGCTGGAAAAGATCCTGCTCGGCGTCTTCAGCCTGAATATCAGCTGGATTGCTTACGCCTTTGTCAGCGCCACGATCGGCTTCCTTGCCGCGCTGGCAGGCCTGTTCAACGCGCACCGCTCGCGGGCATCGTCCGGTTCTGCGCTGATTTCCGGCCGCACCGTGATTGTCTTCCCGATCTATAACGAAGAAGTCGAGCGCGTCTTTGCCACCGTTGAGTCGACTGCGGAATCGCTCACCAACGCGCCGGGCCGCTTTGAATGCTTCATCCTCAGCGACACGAACGATCCCGAAATCGCGCTTCAGGAAGAAGCCGCGTTCGAGCGCCTGCGCTCGCGCCTCGCGCCCGGCTCGGTTGTCCACTACCGCCGCCGCACGATGAACCTGCATCGCAAGGCCGGCAATATCCGTGACTTCATCACGCGCTGGGGCGGCCGCTACGACTACATGATCGTTTTCGACGCCGACAGCTTCATGGAGCGCGACACGCTCATCGAACTGGCCCGCCGCATGGATGCGTCGCCGGAAACCGGCCTCATCCAGACCATTCCGCAACTGGTGGGCGGGCGCACCCTGTTTGCCCGCACCCAGCAGTTCGCCGCAGCGCTCTATGGTCCGGTCCTTGGCAGCGGTCTCGCCTGGTGGGCCCAGAATGAAGGCAATTTCTGGGGCCATAACGCCATCCTCCGCATCTCCGCGCTCGCCAATGCCGCTGGCCTGCCTGAAATTCCGGGACGGGCGCCGTTCGGCGGATCGATCCTCAGCCATGATTTCGTCGAGGCCGCCCTGCTTCGTCGTGCAGGCTGGAACGTCCAGATCGCGCCTGAACTCGGCGGTTCATACGAACAGGGCCCGCCTTCCATCATCGACCTGTCCATCCGCGACCGCCGCTGGTGCCAGGGCAACATGCAGCACATGGCCGTCCTGCTGAAGACGCGCGGCCTGACCTTCACCAGCCGGATGCACCTCATCATTGGCATATTCTCCTATCTCGCATCGCCGCTCTGGCTGCTGTTCATCACGGTCGGCATGCTGCTGTCGCTGCAGAACATGTTCCTCAAACCGCAATATTTCGGCGAATCGGCGGCCCTCTTCCCGTCCTGGCCGGTCATCGACTCCGAACGCTCGCTGAACCTCTTCCTCATCACCATGGCCATCCTGTTTGCGCCAAAACTCTATGGGCTCATCTATGGCCTCGCCTCGCCGCGCTGGCGGCGCACGGTCGGCCCGGTGAAGACCTTCCTGAGCGTCATCGCCGAAACCGTGATTTCGGTCCTGATCGCGCCAGTCATGCTGGTCGAACAGACGACGGCGGTCTATCGGGTCTTCTCGGGCCGCGACGGCGGCTGGAACCCGCAGGCGCGCGATTCAAACGAATACACCCTGCATGACACGTTCCGCCACCATGCACCGGCCATCGTGCTCGGCACCGTGCTCAATGTTTCCGCTTTCGCCATCTCGCCCATTTTCGCTGCATGGCTTGCGCCTGCGACCATCGGCATGCTGCTAGCGGCAACCCTGTCCTACTGGACCGGCCGCACGAAAAGCGGCGACTTTGCCCGGCGGATGAACCTGCTCGAAAGCCCCGAGGAAATCGAACCGCCGCAATCCTATCTGGAATCAGTGGCTGACCGCCCCGCCTACCATAACCTCGACGTACCAAGCCTGACCCACCTGTTTGCCGACCGCAACCTGCGCAACCGCCGCACGCATATCGTCGACACGCACTGGCCGCTGGCCCACAGCGAAGTCCACACGCCGCTGGCCCTTGCCCGCGCCCGTGCCAACCGCCTCGCGACGATAGACGAATACATCAGCGCGCTTGAACCGAAGGAAAAACTGGCCCTGCTCAACTCGCCCGGCGACCTGGATGCGGTCATCGATGAGTACAGCATGCGCGGACTGCACTATTCCACGGGAACGACCTGAGGCTAGAACAGCGGCTGCTTCACCGCCGTCATGGCTTCCATCATCTCGTCGAACTCTTCCTGCACCTTCGGTTCCGGTGCGCCGCGCATCAGGCTGACCAGAACGGTGACGATAAGGCTGAAGAAAAAGCCCGGCACGATGGCGTAGATCGTGTCAGACAGAGCCACGCCGCCTATCGTGATCGGCGCATACAGCCAGACCAGCACGGTCACTGCGCCGGTGATCATGCCTGCGAGCGCGCCATCGCGCGAAATGCCCCGCCAGAAAAGGCTCAGCAGGATCAGCGGGCCGAACGCGGCGCCGAAACCGGCCCACGCATAGCTGACCAGCGACAGGATGTTGCTCGACCGGTCAAACGCCAGGAAGATGGCAACCAGCGACACGGCCAGAACCGACAGCCGCCCGATCAGAACCAGCTCCTTCTGGCTCGCCTCCTTGCGCAGGAACGTCTTGTAGAAATCCTCCGTCAGGGAGCTCGACGAGACCAGGAGCTGCGAGGAGATTGTGCTCATGATCGCGGCGAGGATGGCCGCCAGCAGGAAGCCGCTGATCAGCGGATGGAACAGGACCTGCGAGAACAGGATGAAGATGGTTTCCGGGTCGGTCAGCTCGCTGTTGAGATTGTGCCCGTTGACATAGGCAACCCCGGCAATGCCGACCGCCACCGCACCGGTCACCGTCACGATCATCCAGCTCATGCCGATATAGCGCGCCGCAGCGATGTCCTTGAGCGAGCGGATGGCCATGAAGCGCACGATGATGTGCGGCTGGCCAAAATAGCCGAGGCCCCAGCTTGCGGCGGAAATGATCCCGATCAGCGTCATGCCCTGGAACCAGCTGAAGAAATTCACGCGGCTTGGGGCGTCTGCCACACTCGCCGGTGGCGACGCCATGACGGCAGCATGCGTGGCATCAAACCCGCCGAGTGACGTGATCGCAACAACCGGCACAAGGACCAGCGCGATGAACATGATGCACCCCTGCACGAAGTCGGTCAGGCTGACCGCCAGGAATCCGCCGAACAGCGTATAGGCGACCACCACGCCTGCGGTCACGAACAGGCCAAGTGTATAATCCAGCCCGAATGAGGCCTCGAACAGCTTGCCCCCGGCAACGACGCCGGACGAGGTATAAAGCGTGAAGAAAATGACGATGACGACGGAAGACAGGATCCGCAGGGCCCGTGTCCTGTCCTTGAACCGCTTCTCGAAAAAGTCCGGGATGGTGATCGCATCCTCGGACAGCTCGGTATAAACGCGCAGTCTTGGCGCCACGAGGCGGTAATTGAAATACGCGCCGATCACGAGACCGATAGCAATCCACGCTGCGCTATAGCCTGACACGAACACCGCCCCCGGCAGGCCCATCAGCATCCAGCCGCTCATGTCTGACGCACCCGCTGACAGCGCGCCAACGGCAGGATGCAGCTTGCGGCCGCCCAGCATGTATTCCGAAACATCACTCGTTGACTTGCGATAGGCATAAAGCCCGATCAGCATCATAAGGATAAAATAGGCGCCAAGCGAAACGAAGGCTGCTGTATTCATATGAAATTCTTCTCTGTCGTCTGTGTGTCCGTGACGGATATACCGGCAGTCTTGCCAGAAATAGCGCGAAACGCCTAACGCAGCTCCACGGCCCTGTCATAGGCCGCCTGAGTCGTTCGTCGCATCAGCTCGGTCAGGGTGCCGTCCGCGTTCAGGGCCTCAAGGCCCGCTTGCGTCGTGCCATTCTTGCTGGTCACCGAATTGCGCAGGCTCTCGACGGACTCATCGGATTGCCGCGCCATCTCCACAGCGCCCGCCATGGTGCCGAGAACCAGTTCGCGCGCCTGGCTGTTGGTGAAACCCAGCTCCTCGGCCGCCGCGATATAGGTCCGCGCGATCTCGAAGACATAGCCAGGACCGCTTCCCGCCACTGCCGTCACACGGTCCAGCGCGTCCTCATCATCTACCCAGACCACTGTTCCGGCCCGCTGCATCAGGGCCTCGACAGCGGCCTTCTGGTCCGCCGAGCATTCGGGGCTCGCATACAGCCCGCTCACGCTCTGCGCGATCAGGGCCGGCAGGTTCGGCATGATGCGGATCACAGCCGATGCGCCGGAAACAGCCTTCAGCCGGGCCACCGAACACCCCGCTGCGATCGAGGCAACGACGCCGGAGGGCGCCAGACAGTCCTGATAGGCCGGGATGATCTCGTCGATCATTTGCGGCTTCACCGCCACGATCATCAGGTCAAACGAGGATTCCGGCAGGCTTTCGCGATCCTTGAACAGGTTCACGCCATCGGGGACTGACTCGGTGAAAGGGTCGACCACGGTAAACGTCCAGTCTTCGGACCTGGCCCACTGCGCCAGCAGAGCGCCGCCCATTTTCCCGCAACCGATCAAAAGTGCATCCATTGTGATATAAAGTCCCTTTTGGGTGTGAGTTCCGGGAATCGCCGTTATCCCTTCATGAGGCCTTCGTAGTCGTTTTTGCTTTGAGTTCAAATATATTTCCCAGAACACTCACCTTGGGCTTTTCACTTATTTTTCAAGGCAAGCGTACATGACTTTGCTTTTATTGCCATTATTCAGGGTTAGATCGCCTGCCAGACGAAAAACATCAGACGTTTTGTCCGCCAGTGAGTTGTTTCCGCCTCAAAACACTCCTAGTTCGTGCAATCAGATTAATGGAGTTGGAAATTGACGCAAACAAAACGCATCGTCGTGAAAGTCGGATCGAGCCTTCTGGCCAATCCTGACCTGCTCACCCCACGCTGGGCGTTCATTCAGCGGCTCCTCGAAGATATCGCCCTCCTGCGCAATGAAGGCTATGAAGTCGTACTGACTTCGTCGGGTGCCGTCGCGCTCGGCCTGAACACGCTCAAGGTGAAGCCGGAGGATGCCGGCCTGCGCGACAAGCAGGCCGCCGCCGCCTGCGGCATGCCCATCGTGCTGAACGCCTACAAGCAGGTCGCTCACGAATTCAATTTCGACATCGCGCAAGTGCTGGTCACGCGCGGCGACCTTGAAGAGCGCCGGCGCTTCCTCAACACGAAGAACACGGTCCACCGCCTGCTCAATGGCAATGTCATGCCGATCGTCAATGAAAACGACACGATCACGACCGAGGAAATCCGCGTCGGCGACAATGACCGTCTCGCTGCGCGGATCGCCCAGATGATCCAGGCCCAGCACCTGGTCATCCTGACCAGCGTCGATGGCCTGTATGACAAGGATCCGTCAGAGCCCGGCGCCAAACTGGTCGAAGAGCTGCATGACGTGTCCGAATACCTCTCTGTCACCGAAGGCACGAGCGCGCTCGGCAGTGGCGGCATGCTGACCAAGATGCAGGCGGCCAACATGGCCCAGCATGCGGGCTGCACCACGCTCATCGCCAATGGCGAAGCCGACAATCCGGTTTCATCCGTGCTCAAGGGCCTGCGCCCGCACACCAAATGCATCGCCAATACCGAGCCCGCCTCCGCCTGGGCCGCATGGCTTACCGACCGCCTCCAGATGGCTGGCAGCATCGTCATCAGCCAGAACGCGGCCGACCTGCTCGAAGCCGGAAAGCGCGGCGTCGAGCGCGCCGACGTCATCTCGATCCATGGCCCCTATGTCCGCAGCGACGTCATCCATGTCTATGATGAGGAAGGCCACGAACGCGCCCGCGGCCTGTCGAATTTCTCATCCGAGGAAACCATGCTGCTCGCCCGAAACCTCGGTGAGCCCACGACCAAGCTTCTCGGCTACCATACGCAGGCCACGATCATTTCGCGTGACAACCTGGTCGTGCTCGACGAGCGCCACCTGCCCTGGGACAGTCCCGCCGAAGACCAGATGGAACAGGTCGAACGCTAGGAGACGTCCGGCAGGGTGTTCGGATCGTCCGGCGACAGATCGCCAATCTCAAGGATCGGCGCCGCGTCCAGCCTGTCGGCCTGCATCATCCCGGCAATGCGCTGGAGCGAGGAGACCAGCAGCGATTTCTCCCATTCCGCAAGCGCACCGAATCTCTCCAGGAAATCGTGCTGCAGGGGGGCTGGCGCATCTTTCAGGCGCGCCCGACCGGCATCGGTCACGACAACTTCAATCACGCGCTTGTCTTCGGCATTGCGTTCACGGTCGACCAGCCCGGCCCGCGTCAGCCGGTCGACAATCGACGTGATCGTGCCTTGCGACAGGTTCACCGACCGCGCGATTTCCGATGGTTTCCTCCGGCCATGCACGCTGACGGCCTGCAAGACCAGAAGCTGCGGCGAGGTCAGCCCGGTCTCCTTCAGCAGGTGCTTGGAGTAGAGGTCGATCGCCTGCGTGATCTGCCTCAGCGATTTCAGGAGGTCATTGTGGTCAGCCATGGGTCTGCCTCGTAAGGGCTGATTTGCCGGCTCGCAAGGAAGCGCATCACAATACCCCCCCGCCGGAAGGCCGGTGCAGCGTGGCGTTTAAGTCACGCCCCCCGGGAAAGCGGCACGGCCCGGTCAAAGCGATTGACAAAGTTTCAGATTTGAGGCGTTTTTCAACAAATGTTGAATTTGAGAGTCGAAGCATAATGCATTCGGCCCCATGGAGGAACGGCATGAGTAAGCACACATCCCGCGTCGCGTTGATCGCCCTGGCCGCCAGCGCACTGACGCCACTGGCACCTGCTTTCGCGCAGGTTGACGACGAAACAGCCACACAGGCAGAACGCCGCTTTGGCGCCGTTGTGGTCACCGCCCAGCGCCGCGAACAGAACCTGATTGACGTTCCATTGTCCGTATCCGCCTTTGATGGCGACCTGCTCTCCCAGCTCGGCGTTTCCGACATTACCGAAGTCGCCAAGGTCGCGCCGAACGTGACCCTTGAAGTGTCGCGCGGCACCAACTCGACCCTCACCGCCTTCATCCGCGGCGTTGGCCAGCAGGATCCGGTCGCCGGTTTCGAAGCCGGTGTCGGCATCTATGTCGACGATGTCTATCTCAACCGTCCACAGTCCGCCGTCCTTGACGTTTTCGATGTCGAGCGCATCGAAGTCCTGCGCGGCCCACAGGGCACGCTCTACGGCCGCAACACAATCGGCGGCGCCGTGAAATACGTCACCCGTTCGCTCTCGGACGTGCCGACCATGAACCTGCGCGCCGCACTTGGCACCTATGGCCAGAAGGAAATCGTCGCATCCGGCAGTGTGCCACTGTCCGACACGTTCCGCGTCGGTGCCGCCGTTGCGGCTCTCTATCGTGATGGCTTCGGTGAAAACATCATCACCGGCCAGGACAATTACAACAAGGACGTGGGTTCGGCCCGCCTGTCGGCAGAGTGGGACGTCACGCCTGACTTCCAGCTGCGCTTCGCCGGTGACTTCACCCGCGACGAATCGAATGCCCGTCAGGGTCACCGTCTGATCCCGGACCAGTTCCCGCCTTTCACCTACCCCGTTCTGGACGACGAGTATGACACGCGCGCCGGCCTCAATGTCGTCGATCAGGAATCAGAGGCCTGGGGTGGTTCGATCACCGCTGAATACGCCGTGTCCGACACGATCACTCTCAAGAACATCCTTGCCTACCGCGAAGACGAGAGCACCTCGCCCATCGACTTTGACAGCCTGCCTGAAGCTGACCTCGACGTTCCCGCGAACTATGCGAACGACCAGTTGTCGGAAGAATTCCAGGTCCTGTATTCCGGGGACCGCCTGAACGGCATCGTCGGCGTCTACTATCTCGATGCCAACGCCTCGACCGTGTTTGACGTTCTGCTCGGCACGACAGGCGACCTGCTCTCCCTGCCTGGCCTGAACGCCCAGACCTTCGGCGATGTCGGCACCAAGACATGGTCAATCTTCGGCGACTTCACCTATGATCTGACCGATCAGCTCAGCATCGCGCTCGGCGCACGCTACACCGAAGACGAGCGCAGCTCGCAAGTCCTGCGCCGCACCTATATCGGCGGCTTCTCCGAATATTTCGGCGGCAACCCGACACTCATCGCCACCACGTCGGACTTCAACGGTTCGGCCACGTTCGACGATTTCAGCCCGCGCGTTTCGGTCAGCTACAAGCCGACCGATTCAAGCAATATCTACGCGACTTATTCCCAAGGCTTCAAGGGCGGCTCGTTCGATCCGCGCGGCCAGACATCGGCTGCGCCGGACCTCGACCTCAGCGGCACGGTGACGGCCGACGAAGTCTTTGAATTCATGCAGTTCGACCCGGAAGAAGTCGACAGCTACGAAATCGGCTACAAGGGTAGCCAGAATGGCGGCGACCTCACCTACAGCATCGCTGGATTCTACTCTGACTACAAAGACATCCAGGTGCCCGGCTCGATTGGTGTCGATACGGATAATGATGGCGTCAACGACACCTTTACCGGCGTGACGACCAATGCCGGCGCGGCAACCATCTGGGGTGTCGAATTTGAAGGCAACGCCATGCTCGCAGAGCAGGTCTTCAACCAGTCCGACCTCTTCAACCTCGGCTGGTCGATCGGCTATGTTGATGCGCAATACGATGAATACGTCGATGCCTTCGGCAATGACGTTGCCGACCAGCGCGTCATCCAGAACACGCCTGACTGGACCGCAAGTGGCCGCCTGTCCTATGACACGCCACTGACAATCCTCGAAAATAATGGCCGCCTTCTGGTCAACACCTTGATCTCCTACCGTGGCGACTCCAGCCAGTTCGAAGCCCCTAACCCGTTCCTCGACCAGGAAGCCTTCACGCTGATTGATGCGGGCCTGCGCTGGGAAACGGAAGGCGGCCGCTGGGGCTTCAGCCTGAATGGCAAGAACCTCACCGACGAACGCTATATCGTCGCTGGCTACAACTTCGTCACGATCAACCCGAACGGCACGTTCACGCCGACGCTCGGTCTGGAAGGTACGCTGACGGCTTTCTATGGTGATCCGCGTACGGTCACGATGGGCGTGGACTACAAGTTCTAGTCTCCGGATAAACGGTTCTCATCAATGGCGGCGTGGCAATACGCCGCCATTTTTCTTGGGCCTCACTTGCCCGGGCGGATCGACTCAAATCCTGCCGTGATGAATCGCACGATATGCTCATACGCGCCGTCCAGGTCATCCGAACGGCAAAGCCCCTTGGACAGCTGGTCAATACGGCCGGTCTCGGCAAAGGTCAGCGTCAGGGCCCCCGAGAAACAATGGTATGACCAGAACAGGGCCTTCTCGTCGACATCGCCAAGGCTCAGCCGCAGGGCATCGATGAACTGGTTGATCAGCGGGTCGAAGAACTGGGTCATCAGCTTGCCGCCCCATTCGGGCGAGTTGTTCACATAGGCGATCAGCGCATAATAATGCTTCCAGCCGGGCTCGCTCACGTGAGACCCCGTCAGCAGCGGGCGCAGATAGGCCCGCACAATCGCTTCGACACTCGCCGGGTTCGGGCGCGCCTCCGACAGCGCATCCTCCAGGGCTTTCAGGCGCCACGCGTTCAGCACTTCAGCCCGGCGCATCAGCACGGCATCGAACAGGTCGCGCTTCTTCCCGAAATGATAATTCGCAAGCGCAACGTCCACCCCGGCTTCGCGGGCAATCGCTCTAAGGTTCACGCCATCATAGCCGTGCTGGGCAAATTGCGCCTCGGCCGCATCAAGGATCGCGGTTCGGCGAAGGGGCTTTGCATCGTCGTGCATTATTGAGGCCATGTATTGTTTCCGTTCGAACGCATGTGCGTCTATTTTTGAATACTACCGTCCCGGACGCATTTGTCTTGCCCCTCATGGAAAAGCAGGCCATATTTCAACACTTGTTGAAGTGGGGATCAACCTCACTCGTTCCGATTCAAGGGGAACCGATAGCTGATCGTCGCGAGACTGTAAGTGTCTCCCATGCCTTTCCGGCTCTTCCCCTTCCTCCGCCAGCTGCGCGCCAGAATACAGGTTCCGAACCCATGTCCACTGCTCCGCCTCTCATCCCCGTAAAGGCCGCCAATACGGGCCGCACCTGGGTCCTCCTCGTGCTGACGCTGGTCTACACGTTCAACCATGTCGACCGGCAGATCCTCGTCATCCTGCTCGAACCGATCAAGACGGAGCTCAACCTCAAGGACAGCCAGCTCGGCATGCTTACCGGCATTGCCTTTGCCGCCTTCTACGCCACGCTGGGCATTCCGGTCGCCATGTGGGCCGACCGCGGCAACCGCCGTAACATCATCGCCCTCGCCCTGACCGTCTGGTCGGGCATGACGGCCCTGTCCGGGCTGTCGCAATCGTATTGGCAGCTCCTCGTCGCCCGCATGGGTGTCGGCGTCGGCGAGGCCGGCGGCACGCCCCCCGCCACCAGCATGATAGCAGACCTCTATCCCCCGCAGGAACGCGCCACGGCGCTCGGCGTCTACACCACAGGCATCGGCCTCGGCGTCATGCTCGGCTTTGCGCTCGGCGGCCTTGTCTACGAGGCCTATGGCTGGCGCATGGCCTTTTTCGTCGCCGGTGTGCCCGGACTGCTGCTAGCGCTCGTCGTGCGCTTCACCGTGCGCGAGCCGGTGCGCGGCCAGTCCGAAGCGCGCCAGGACGACCGCGCCGCGCCCTCCCTGAAGGAAACCCTCACCTTCATCGCCGGCCAGTCATCCTATCTCTGGCTCCTTGCAGGCTGTCTCTTGATCTGTATCTCGGCCAACGCCTTCCTCGTCTTCACCTCCAGCCACCTCCAGCGCACCTACGGGCTCAGCCCCGGCCAGGTCTCGTGGCCGCTCGGCATCCTCATCGGCGGTGTCGGCAGCATTGGCGCCGTGGTCATCGGTCTCGTCTGCGACCGCCTGTCGAAAAAAGACCTGCGCTGGCGTCCGCTCATCATCGCGCTCTGCGCCGCGATCGCCCTGCCCTTTGCCTTCATGTTCCTGCGCGCACCCACCGTCGGCCTGGCCTATGCCTGGAACGTGGTGCCCAGCTTTGTCGGCCTCATCTATGCCAGCATCGCCTACACGGCCTCACAGGAACTGGTACGTCTGCGCATGCGGGCCTTCGCCTCGGCCTTCATGCTGTTCTGCCTGACGCTGATCGGCATCGGCTGCGGCCCGTGGATCGCCGGCGTGCTCAGCGACTATTTCGCCGCACAGGGCGAAACCCAGCCGCTCGCGCGCGCACTGGAGCTGATACTCATCTTCAACGCGCTCAGCATTCTCTGCCTGCTGATGTCCAGCCGCAACTACCGGGCTGACGCGCTGCGTGCCGCCCGGCTCGACTACTAGCCGCTCGCTACTCGGCTGTGCCGCCGACCTGACCGCCACCCAGTGCCCGGAACAGGGCCACCACGTTCAGCGCCCTGTCGCGCTCGGCATCGATCAGGTTCTGGCGCGACTGATAGTCGTTGCGCTGGGCATCCAGCACCGAGAAATAGTCGTCGATCCCGACACGAAACCGTTCCTGCGACAGGTTCAGTGTCACAGACGTATCTTCGACCAGGCGGCGCAGCGCGCCAATCCGGTCATCCACCGTCTGCGCCACGGCCAGCGCATCCGCCGTCTCGCGGAAGGCCGTCTGGATCGACTGCTCATACTGGGCCAGCGCCAGGTCGCGGTTTGCCTTTGACACACCAAGATTTGCCTTGCGGCTGCCGCCATCGAAGATCGGCAATGACACTTGCGGGCCAACACTCCACGTCCCGCCGCCGTCGAAAAGGTCATCCAGGCCCGTGCTGCTGTATCCGGCGCTGCCGGTCAGCGAGATCACGGGAAAATACGCGGCGCGCGCGGCACCGATATTGGCATTGGCCGCCTGAAGCTGGCGCTCTGCCGCCAGAACGTCCGGCCGCGACAGCAGCACATGCGACGGTGCCCCCACGGGCAGATGATCCATCAGCGGAGACGGGCTCAGAACAGCCGCTTCTGCAATATCGGCCGGCAGGTCCGCGCCGACGACAAAACGCAGCGCGTTCAGGTCCTGCCGCACCAGTCCGGTAAACTGCGCGACCTGCGCCTTTGCCGTCTCCACGCTGGCCGAGGCCCGGCGCACATCAATCTCCGTCACCACACCGGAATCGAACAATTCCCGCGTCAGTGACAGCGACGCGCCCTGACTCTCGACCGTTTCCTTCGCCAGCCGCAGGCGCTCCCGGTCGGCGGCAAGGCTCAGCCAGGCCTGCGCAACCGACGAGATCAGCGATATCTTCACGCTGCGCTCACCCTCCACGGTCGACAAGTATGTCTGCAGCGCCGCTTCATTCAGGCTCGCCACCCTTCCGAACAGGTCAAGTTCATAGGCCGTCACGCCCAGCTGCGCCCGCGCGCTGTCCGCCAGCAGGGGCGAACCATTGTCACCATCGAACGATCCGGTTTCTGTCACCGACCCTGCCGCCGATACGCCAGGCAGGCGCGCCGCCCGCGTAATCCCGTACTGCGCTTCAGCAATGGCGATGCGCGCCGTGGCCGCCCGCAAGTCCCGGTTATTCTCCAGCGCCAGCGCGATCAGGCCTTCAAGGGCCTCCGATTGCACAAGCGCCTGCCAGCCGATCACCGGCACGGCGGCCGTCCCGGTGTCGCTCACAGGCAGGGTTTCCGGAACAGGCGCTTCTGCCCGCTCATAGGCCGGCGCGAGATTGACACAGCCAGCCAGCGCCACTGACAGCATCAGCGGGGCAAGGCGAAGGGAAGGCGTCATGATATTGCTCCATCAACAGTCTTGCGCGCCCTGGGCGTGCGGGTCGTCAGTTTGCGGACCACGACATAGAACATCGGCGCCGCAAACAGGCCGATGAACGTCACGGCAATCATACCGCTCAGTACCGTCGTTCCCAGTGCCGCGCGGGACGCGGCCCCGGCGCCGGAACTGAACACAAGCGGCGTGATGCCAAAGCCGAAGGCCAGAGACGTCATCAGGATCGGCCGGAAACGCAGCCGCACCGATTCCAACGTCGCCTCGATCAGTTCCTTGCCTTCCGCCTCAAGCGACCGGGCGAACTCGACGATAAGGATCGCGTTCTTCGAGGCAAGGCCAACCGTGGTCAACAGGCCAACCTGGAAGAAGACGTCATTGTCATACCCGCCCAGATGCGCCCCGATGACCGCGCCGAGCATGCCGACAGGCGCCACCAGCAAGACCGAAACCGGCACGGTCCAGCTCTCGTAAAGCGCTGCGAGGCAAAGGAAGATGAACAGGCCCGACAAGGCATACAGCAGAGCGCTCTGGTTGCCGGAGCTGCGCTCCTGCTTGCTGATGCCCGTCCACTCAAGGCTCGTCCCGTTCGGCAACTGGGACACCAGCGCCTCCATCTTGTCCATGGCAACGCCCGAGCTTTCGCCCGACGCAGGCTGGCCCTGGATATTGAGCGCCGGTGAACCATTATAGCGCTGCAACAGCGACGCGCCGTAATTCCAGTCGGACGAAACAATTTCCGAAACGGGCGTCATGTCTCCGGTGCCATTGCGGATACGCCAGTCGCCAATATCATCCGCCTGCATCCGGAAGGGGGCATCACCCTGCACGTAAACACGCTTGATCCGTCCACGGTCGATGAAGTCATTCACATAGGTTCCGCCAAGCCCCACCGACAGGAGGCTCGTCGCATCCGCCAGGTTGATGCCCAGCGCCTGCGCCTTCTGATAGTCGAGGTTCAGTTTGAATTGCGGGCTGTCTTCCTGGCCATTGGGGCGCACACCCGTCAGGCCGGGCTCCTGCGCCGCCATGCCCAGCAGCTGGTTGCGCGCATTCACCAGGGCCTCGTGGCCGATGCCGCCCGTGTCCTTCAGGTAGAAATCAAAGCCGCTCGCATTGCCCAGTTCCCGGATCGGGGGCGGGATGACTGCGAAGATCATGGCATCGGTGCGCTGGCTGAACGCGCCCGAGGCGCGGCCCGCTATCGCAGACGATGCCTGCGCCTTGCCGGTCCGTTCCGACCAGTCCTTCAGCGGGGTGAAAGACAGTCCGACATTCTGTCCCTGTCCGGCAAAGCCGAAGCCGGCAATCGCCATCACACCCCGGACATTGTCAGGTTCAGTCTCGCGATAGTGCAGCGACACGGCGTCCATCACCTCTGTCGTCCGCTCCAGCGTTGCGCCAGCCGGCAGCTGGACAATCGTCATCACAGCGCCCTGGTCTTCGTCCGGCAGGAAGGATGTCGGCAGGCTGCGGAAACCCAGTCCTAGCAGCACAAGCATCACGCCGAACACGCCAACGAAAATCCAGCGGCGGCGCAGCACACGCGCCACGATTGCCACATAGGCATTGCGCAGGCGCGAGAACCCGCTTTCGAACAGGGCTCCACCGCGGGCGGCCAGGTTCTTTTTGGCAGGCGCGTCATGCCCATTCGCCTTCAGCAGGGTCGCGCACAGGGCAGGCGACAGGATGATCGCCACCAGTACCGACAGGGCCATGGCCGTGACAATCGTCACCGAGAACTGGCGATAGATAACGCCCGCCGACCCGGGGAAAAAGGCCATCGGAATGAACACGGCCGACAGGACAACCGCGATGCCGACAAGCGCGCCGGTAATCTGCTTCATAGACTTGCGCGTCGCATCGCGTGCCGACAGGCCCTCTTCCGCCATCACGCGTTCGACGTTCTCGACCACCACGATTGCATCATCGACCAGCAGGCCGATGGCCAGAACCATGGCGAACATGGTCAGCGTATTGATGGAATAGCCGAACACCAGCAGGACCGCGAACGTGCCCAGCAGAACCACCGGAACCGCAATCATCGGAATGAAGCTCGCCCGGAAGCTTTGCAGGAAGACCAGGATCACCAGGAAGACCAGCACGACCGCCTCAAGCAGCGTCTTCTGCACTTCGTGAATCGACGTGCTGATGAACGGTGTCGTGTCATACGGATAGACAACTGAAATATCGTCTGGAAACTGTTCCGCCAGGCGCTCCATCGCCGTTCGAATACCTTCGGCTGTATCCAGTGCATTCGCGCCTGAGGCCAGTGAAATCCCCATCCCGGCGGCTGGCTGGCCATTATACTTGGCCACCGTCGAGTAATTCTCTGCCCCCATCTCGACCCGCGCGACATCGCCAAGGCGCACGGACGCCCCGTCGCCGGTCGTTAGGATCAAGAGGTCGCGGAACTGGTCAGGCGTCGACAGCAGGGTCTGCAGTGAAATGGTCGCCGTGATCTCCTGGCCTTCAATGGCCGGGCTGCCGCCCAGCGCACCGGTGGAGACCTGCGCGTTCTGGGCACGGATGGCGGCAATCACGTCGCTCGGCATCAGGCGATACTGGTTCAGCTTGCCCGGATCGAGCCATATCCTCATCGCATAGGGCGAACCGAACAGCTGTACACTGCCCACGCCATCGACCCGGCTCAGCACATCCGTCACATTCGAGCGCGCATAGTCGCCAAGATCGGTCTGGTCAAAGGTGCCATTCGGCGAGATCAGCGCCGTCACCATCAGGAAGCCGGACGAGGCCTTGCTCACCCTTATGCCCTGCCGCTGCACCTGTTCAGGCAGCAACGGGGTCGCCAGCGCCAGCTTGTTCTGCACCTGCACCTGCGCGATGTCCGGGTCGGTCCCGGTCTTAAAGGTCAGCGTGATCGAAGCAGCGCCCTGCGAGCTTGACGAGGACGAGATGTAGTCGAGGCCATCAAGCCCCGTCATCTGCTGCTCGATCACCTGCGTGACCGTGTCCTCGACCGCCTTGGCAGACGCCCCGGGATAGACGGCGTTGACCGACACGGTCGTCGGCGCAATGTCGGGATACTGGGCGACCGGCAGGGTCCTCAGCGCGATTCCGCCTGCGATCATCACAATGATCGCCAGCACCCATGCAAAGATGGGCCGGTCAATGAAGAAATTAGCCATGGGGGATCAGCTCGGGTTGATTACTGTTTGACGACGGCTGTCGCCGCGCCGTTCGGCTGGGCCGCCGCCGTCATCGGCGGGACGGGCGCTACAGGCGCGCCGGGGCGCACTTTCTGAAGGCCGCCAATGATCAGCCTGTCACCGTCTTCGAGTCCCTCGGACACGATCCAGTCATTGCCGTTTGCCTCGATAATCGTCAGGTTGCGCACCTCAGCCGTGCCATCCGCGCCGACCACCATTGCCGTCGGATCACCCTTGACGGTGCGGGTGACGGCGCCCTGCGGCACCAGGAACACATTGTCGTAAGTGCCCGCGCTGAAACGCGCCTTCACGTACATGCCCGGCAGCAGGTAACCGTCCGGATTGGGAACCACCGCACGCAGGATCACCGACCCGGCGCTTTCGTCCACGTTCACTTCACTGAATTCCAGCCGGCCCGGTTCGGCATAGGTGCTGCCATCTTCCAGCATGATCGACACAGCCACGCTTTCGCCGTCCGCAGACTGGATCCGGCCTTCCGCAATGTCCCGCTTCCAGACGAGAATCTTCGAACTGCCCGCTGTCAGGTCCAGGTAGATCGGGTCCAGTTGCTGCACAATCGCCAGTGCTGCCGCCTGGTTCTCGGTCACCAGCGCGCCCGGTGTCACGGTCGACCGGCCGATCTGGCCTTCGATCGGCGAGGTGACCCTGGTCCGGGTCAGGTCGATATTGGCGCGCTGCAGCGCCGCTTTCTGAATGGCGACATCGGCTTCCGCCTGACGCTGCGCGGCAACCGCCTGGTCATAGTCTTCGCGGCTCACGGCATTGATCTCGGCAAGCCGCTCGAACCGGCCGGCCGTCTGGCGCGCCGCATCGGCGGTCGCCTCTGCGCGCTGCACGGCGGCTTTCGCGCTGTTGACCGCAGCGGCATATTCGGAGGCATCAATCTGGTAGAGCGCCTGTCCCTGGCTGACCAGTTCGCCTTCCGTGAACAGGCGCGACTTGATCAGCCCCGTCACCTGGGGGCGAATCTCGGCCTCCCGGAACGCGCGGGCACGGCCAGGCAGCTCGCGCGTGCTCTCAATCCGCGTCTTGTGCACGACCAAGACGTCAACAGGGGCCGCGGCGGGGGCCTGTGCAGCGGTCTGCGCAGGCGCGGCCGACTCGGATGCCCCGCAAGCCGCTGCGGCACCGATCAGGGTGGTGGCTATCAGAACTTTGATACTGTTTGATAATTTTGGCATTAATGTCACCTTGATCAATCCTGCCTATGTGTACATATCGGATAGTGAAGTTAGAATGAACGTTCGAAATAATGGTGCGGCGCAACAATTCAAGGGCAAAACTGGAAGTTTTGAAAAAATGACCCCAGCCATTGAGAAAAAATCTCCCCGTGCCCAGGCACGGCGTGAGCAGATACTTGACGCAGCGACCGCCTGCTTCGTGGAACAGGGCTTTCATGGCACCGGCATGGCGCGCATCGCCGAGCAGGCCGGCATGAGCGCCGGCCACATCTACCATTACTTCGACGGCAAGGACGCCATCATCGCGGCCATCGTCGACCGGGAAAACGGCCTCCAGACCGACAAGCTGTCCAATTTCGAAAACACGCCACCGGACCAGTTGCGCGACGCGCTCGTCGAACGGGCAGAAGAAGGGGTTCGAAGCCTCACGGACCCGTTCAAGTCGGCCCTCAGCCTTGAAATCATCGCCGAGGCCCAGCGCAATCCCGCCATCGCGGAACGCATGCAGGCCCATGACGCGATCGTCCGGGCCAATTTCTCCAGGCTGCTGCGCGACAAGCTCCAGCTCGACAATACGGACGGCCGCATCGACATGCTATTCACGCTGTTCGACGGGTTGGCCATACGAATGCTCCGCCACCCCGATCTTGATCCGGTGACGATGCTCCCCTTCATGCGCGCCTCCATCATGTCCATCCTGGAAGCCTGACGCCCCACCCGCCCTCGCGTCACCCTGCCCTCGCCGCTCTGGACAGCAAGGGGCAAAGCCGGGCAAATCATGCCCATGACACATTTCTCCGGCCCCACCTCGAACAGCTTCATCTCCCAGCGCCTGCGCCTGCACTATGTCGACTGGGGCAATCCGGACGCCCCGCCGCTTGTCCTCGTGCATGGCGGGCGCGATCATTGCCGCAGCTGGGACTGGGTCGCCGAAGAACTCAGCAAGGACTGGCACGTCGTCGCGCCAGACCTGCGCGGCCATGGCGACAGCGCCTGGTCGGAGGATGGCGAATATTCCGTCCGCGCCTGCGTCTACGATCTCGCCCAGCTCATCCACCAGCTGAAATTCGATCCCGTCACCCTCGTCTCGCATTCCTATGGCGGTGCAATCTCCCTGCGCTATGCCGGCATCTACCCGGAAAAGGTCCGCAAGATCGTCGCCATCGAGGGCCTCGGCCCGTCTCCGAAACTGCTGAAAGAGCGCTACAACAAGCCGCCCGGCGAACGCATGCGCGAATGGATCGACTCCAAGCGCGCCGCCGCCGGCCGCACCTCGAAGAAATACGCCACGCTCGAAGACGCCTACCAGCGCATGAAAACCGAAAACAGCTACCTGACAGACGAACAGGCCCGCCACCTAACCGTCCATGGCATCAGCCAGAACGAAGACGGCACCTATTCCTGGAAGTTTGACAATTATTTCCGTGTCATGACGCCCTATGACATCCCGTATGAGGATATCGAGACGCTGTGGGAAGCGATCACCTGCCCCACGCTCCTGCTCTATGGCGAGAAAAGCTGGGCCTCCAACCCGGAAGAAGACGGCCGCGCACAACACTTCCGGCAGGCCGAGGTGAAGCTCTACGAAAACGCCGGCCACTGGCTCCACCACGACCAGTTCAACCGCTTCATCGCGGACATGAAAAGCTTCCTTTAGACCGGCCAACCCGAATATTTGAAGGCACATCCTGAGCGAAGTCGAAGGAGAGCGTGGGGAAGGAGAGCGTGGGGAGAGCGGGATTCGCCCACGCTCAGCTCAGCCCCAGCGCCTCCACCGCCTCGGCCACGCCCCGCATGCGCGGCTGCATGTCATCGGCAATGTGGGCATGTGTCGGAATATAGAACAGGCCGAGATCCAGGCCCTTCAGGGCAATCTCCGCGCAACGGTCAGGCATGATCAGGTTGAGCTCCGGCCGGGCCATGCCCGGGTCCGGCAAATGCTTCGCGATCAGCGCCGTATAGACAGCGCCCGGCATCAGCACATGCACATCCACCGGCACATTGCCCGCCTCGAATTCCAGCTTCATCCACTCGGCCATGACCAGCACGCCATGCTTGGTCGCCGCATAAAGGGCCAGCCCGCTGCCTCGCACGGCGCCAGGCACGCTCAGCGAATTCTCGGACCCCGTTATCATCAGCCTCCCCCGGCCGCCCTGCGCCTCCATCCAGCGCGCATAGGCCTGCGCCATGCGCAGGTTCGCGAATAGGTTCACCTCGAACAGGCGCTCGGCCCGCTCATCCAGTTCCTGCTTGATGATCCGTCGGTTGAGACCGATCCCGGCATTCGAACACACAAGGTCCAGCCGCCCCTGCCAGGTTCCCGCATCGTGCACCAGCGTCTCCGCCACTTCATGATCGGCCATGTCGCATACGATGGCCAATGCCCGCTCGCCGAGGCCCTCCGCCGTTTCGCGCACGCCTTCTGCATCAATGTCGGCGCAGACCACTTTGGCACCCCGGGCAACAAGCGCCTGCGCCAGGGCCCGTCCGATGCCGGACCCCGCACCGGTCACCAGCGCCACCTTGCCATCATAATCGATCATGCCTACCCTCCTCCGGAGCCTGTCAGTCGGCGAAATTGCCCGCCCGCTTCTGCAGGCCCGCCATCACGGCCTCAATCTGGTTCTTGGTGCCCATCAACTCCTCCTGGAGAACGGATTCCGTCAGCAGGGCCTCGCCATCATCCTTGTCGGCAATGTGATTGTACAGTTTCTTCGCCGTCTGCACCGCGCTCGGGCTTTTCGATGCAATCTCGCGCGCCAGCGCCATCGCATCCTCATGCGGGGTCTCGGACACATGCGTCACGAAACCATATTCCTTGCCTTCCACGCCAGAGAACATGCGGCCGGTATATGTCAGCTCCCGGATAATATCCTCGCGCACCAGCCGCCGCATGATCGCGGTCGAACTCATGTCGGGCACAAGGCCCCATTTCACTTCGAGGATCGACAGTTTCGTGTCCGGGTGCACGATACGGATATCAGCGCCCAGCATCACCTGGAAGCCGCCGCCCAGCGCCACGCCGTGCACCGCCGCAATCACCGGCACGCGCAAGGTGCGCCAGCCCCAGACTGCCTGCTGCGCCCGGTTGGCAATGCCATAGGTCCGCGCCGCCAGCCCGCCGCCGGCAACGCTGTTCTCGCTGCGCTTGCCTTCAGCCATCTTCGCGAAATTGCCCATGTCCAGCCCGGCGCAGAACGCCCGGCCCTGCCCGGAAAGCACGACGCAGCGAATGGTCTTGTCCGCGTTGATCTCTTCTGCCGCCGAGATCAGCCGCGCGAACATCGCATCGTCCAGCGCGTTCATCTTGTCTTCGCGCACCAGGCGCACATCTGCGACGCCGTCTTCAACCTTGATTGTAATCCGTTCGCTCACTTGATCCGTCCTGTTCTGTGTTTTCCGAAATTCACTTTAGTCTCAGCCTGCCCCGCACTCAATGTCAGCGCGTATCCATCAGGTTGCGCGCCACCACCATGCGGTGCACCTCCGATGGCCCGTCATAGATCCGCATGTTGCGGATCCGCCCCGCAAACAGGTGCAGCGGCATCTCCTTGGTCATTCCCATCGCGCCGAAGCACTGCATGGCATTGTCGATCATCTCCTGCGCCATTTCGGTCGCGTAGTATTTCAGCATCGATATTTCCGTGCGCACGTCGCGGCCATTGTCCAGCTTCCACGCGCAATCATAGGCCATCAGCCTGGCCGCATGAATCCTCGCCGCGCCATCGGCCACCCACCATTGCACTGACTGTCTCTGCGACAGCTTCTGCCCGAAGGTCACGCGCTGGGGCGCATATTCGCACATCATGTCCAGCGCCCGCTGCGCCGCGCCAATGCACCAGGCCGCCATCTCCATGCGCCGCGTGCCCAGGCGAATCTGCATCGGTCCGAAGCCGTCGCCTTCCTTGCCGAGCAGTTTCCAGCCCGGCACGCGGCAATCCTCCAGCACTACCTCGTAAGTGTACTCGCCGCCCAGCATCGGAATGCGCCGTAGCACATTGAAGCCCGGCGTATCGCCATCCACCAGGAAGGCCGACATGCCGCCCCGCGCCCGCTTTTCGGGGTCGGTAATCGCCATCAGGATCGTGAAGTCCGCCTCCGCCGCCCGCGTGATCCATATCTTGCGGCCATTGATTACCCAGTCGTCGCCGTCGCGCACGGCCCTGGTCAGCATGCCCGCCGGGTCCGCCCCCGCGCCAGGCTCCGAAATACCGATGGCCGAGATTGTCTCGCCCCGCGCATAGGGCTCAAGATATGCCTCGCGCTGCTGCGCGTTCACCGTCGCCATCAGCATCTGCAGGTTCGGCGAATCCGGCGGCAGCGTGTATTGCGCCACTGTCGATCCCAGCGCCTCGTTCACCGCGACCAGCGCCACATGCGGCATGCCCATGCCGCCCGCATCCTCGGGCGCATCAAGGCTCCACAGGCCCATCTCCTTCGACACCGCATCAAGCCGCCTGTGCTCGCTCTCAACCAGGTAAGCGCCTTGCCCCTCGGCATCCCGCGCCAGCACGCCGGCCTCCAGCGGCATCAGCTCGTCGCGCACGAAACGCTGCACCAGGTCGCGCAGCATCCGGTATTCTTCGGCTAGCTCAAAATCCATCGCGCGGCTCCTCTTGCGGGTCTCAGGTGTGGAATTCCAGGCCCTCCATCGCGCCTGTGCTGCGCCAGCCCTCTAGGATCGCGAAATAGGCGTTGGACCCGGCCCCATAGGACGTGTTCTGCCGCGCCATCTTGCTCAGCTTGCCCTCGTTATTGTAATAGCCCGGCGTGCATTCCTCGAGGAATTTCTCGCGCATCATCGCCTTGCTGATGATCTCGCTGACCCAGGCCGCTTCGGCCTCTTTACTCACTTCGAACACTTTCGCCTGACGCTTCTCTGCCTCGGTAATCAGGTAGGCAATCTGCTTGGCCTGCTCGTCCAGAAGATGCGGATAATTCGCCGTGAAGCCTGCCTGCACCGTGCCCATCACGATCAGGTTCGGAAAGCCGTTCACCAGCATCCCGTGCAGGCTGCGATAGCCCTCGGCCCAATGCTCCGACAGCTTGCGCCCGTCGCGCCCGCCCACGTCATAGCCGGCCCGGCGTGCGTATTCCGTGCCGACCTCGAATCCCGTGGCATAGATCAGGCAGTCGATCTCATAGGTCTTGCCATTGGCAATGATCGCGTTCCCGGTAATCCGCTCCACGCCCTGCCCATCGGTATGGACGAGTTCCACATTCGGCCGGTTGAACGTCGGCAAGTAACCGTCATGGAAACAGGGCCGCTTGCAGAACTGGCGGTACCAGGGCTTCAGCGCCTCTGCCGTCGCCTTGTCCTTGACGATCTCGTCGACGCGCGCGCGCACCTGTTCCATCTTCTGGAAATCGGCAATCTCGGCCAGCTCGGCCAGGTGTTCCGGACTGAGGTCCTTGTTGCCCTCCTGCTGTGCAATGAACAGCAGGTTGCGGATGATATGCGTCCAGCCATCCATCACCAGGTCCTGCGAGGCAAAGCCACCGGACACCAGCGTGTTGAAATTCTCCATACGGTCCTTGTGCCAGCCGGGCGTGAGGCTTTTCGCCCAGTCAGGATCGGTCGGCCTGTTGTTGCGCACATCAATCGAGGATGGCGTGCGCTGGAACACGTAGAGCTGCTCGGCGGCTTCCCCGATATGCGGCACGCACTGCACGGCTGTCGCGCCTGTCCCGATAATGCCGACCCGCTTGCCCTTCAGGCCCGTCAGCCCGCCGGAGGAATCCCCGCCCGTATAGTCATAGTCCCAGCGGCTCGTATGGAAGCTGTGTCCCTTGAAACTTTCCACCCCCGGAATGCCCGGCAGCTTCGGCCGGTTCAGCGGCCCGTTCGACATGACCACATGATCGGCCGTCATGCGGTCGCTCCGGTCCGTCTCGATCACCCAGACAGCGGCGTCATCGTCCCAGTTCAGTCCGGTAATCTCGGTCTGCAGGCAGGCCTTGTCATACAGGTTGTAGTGCTCGGCAATGCGGCGGCTATGCGCCAGGATTTCCGGTGCGCGCGAATATTTCTCGACCGGCATGTAGCCCGTCTCTTCCAGCAGCGGCAGGTAGATATAGCTCTCGATATCGCAGGCCGCGCCGGGGT
The DNA here is from genome assembly GCF_000961795.1 of Hyphomonas sp. BRH_c22. Taxonomy (GTDB): domain Bacteria; phylum Pseudomonadota; class Alphaproteobacteria; order Caulobacterales; family Hyphomonadaceae; genus Hyphomonas. The sequence continues at coordinate 41,343 of NZ_LADU01000049.1, read as the reverse complement.
AGCGGTTCCAGTACCAGGTGCCGCCAAAGTCGCCGCCCTTCTCGATCACGCGGATATCCTTGACGCCCGCATCGCGCAGCCGCGCCCCTGCCAGCAGGCCGCCAAAGCCCCCGCCAATGATGACAACATGCGTGTGATCGGTCAGCGGCGCCCGCTCGACGCGCTTGATGTACGGGTCTTCGATATAGTGCGCGAACTCGCCCACCATGTTGACATATTGCTCGTTGCCGTCGCTGCGCAGGCGCTTGTCGCGCTCTTCACGATATTTCGACCGCAGTTCGTCGGGATCGAGTCCCAGCTCTTCTATTACGTCGCCTGAGGCCATAACCTGTCACTCCCGTTATCAGCATTGCAGGCATCACCGCGCGCGCCTGCGGAGGCTTGCGCACATAGCGTCGCCCCTCTGGAAGACCAGTCTAGCTCGCTATTCGGTCCTGAAAATCTGTTCCCTTGCGGCACCTGACCCGGCGCACGCGGATTGGCTAGGCGTCAGCAGGCCAGATGGCCAGTCCTCGCGACACAAGGCTTTCCCACGCTTCTTCCGCGCTGTCGGCGAATTCGAAGATGTCGAGATCCTTTTCCGCAATCATACCCGCCTCGAACAGGGCCTCGAAATTGATGATCCGGGACCAGAAGGCCCGGTCATACAGCACAACGGGAATGGGCGGGGCCTTGCCGGTCTGGGTCAGTGTCAGCAGCTCGAACAGCTCATCCATCGTGCCGAAACCGCCCGGATAGATGACCAGCGCCCGCGCCCGCATCGCCAGGTGCATCTTGCGCATGGCAAAATAGTGGAACTGGAAGCACAGGTCCGGCGTGATATAGGGGTTCGGTTCCTGCTCGAACGGCAAGGCGATATTGAAGCCAATCGTCACCGCGCCCGCGTCCATCGCGCCCCGATTGGCGGCTTCCATCACGCCCGGCCCGCCGCCGGTCGCGATCACGTTTTCCCGCAGGCCGCCATTATGGCAAAGCGCGCCGCCGCGCTCCGATGCGATCCGGCCGAACTCACGGGCGGACGCATAGACCGCCGCCTGATGTGCGTCGCCGTCCTCGCGAACCCTGGCGCTCCCGAACACGACAATGGTCGAGATAATCTTCTTGGCCCGCAAATGCTCCTCGGCCTTGGAATATTCCATCATGAAGCGCGCGCCGCGCATCGAGTCGCCGAGGATGAAATCGGTATCCAGCGCGGCGAGCTTGTAGGTCTCTTCCCGCCCGTCGTTTTCGTCAGGCATCATCGTCCCTCCTTCACAAAGAGATGCGAGTTAACCCCGCATGCCCCCATCCGGCAATGCACAGGGGTCACTTGCCCTCCGGGCTCTTCATGCTGAGGGCGATCCGCTTGCGGCTGACATCGACATCCTTGACGAGAACACGCACCACCTGGCCGGCCTTCACCACGTCATGCGGATCTTTGACAAATGTGTCGGCCAGTTCGGATATGTGCACCAGGCCATCCTGATGAACGCCCACGTCCACGAAGGCACCGAAGGCGGTGACATTCGTTACCACGCCCTCAAGGCGCATGCCCGGCTTCAGATCCGATATTTCCTCAACCCCGTCCTGGAACGTGGCCGTCTTGAATTGCGGCCGCGGGTCGCGCCCCGGCTTTTCCAGTTCGGCGAGGATGTCGGTGATGGTCGGCACACCGAACTCCGCATCCGCAAAGGCCGCAGGCTTCAGCGTCGACAGGAAGGCCTTGTCGCCAATGATGCCTTTGACCGGACGCCCGGTCTTTTCCGAAATGCGGGTCACGACCGGATAGGCTTCCGGGTGCACCGCCGAGGCATCCAGCGGGTTCGTGCCATCCATGATGCGCAGGAAACCGGCGGCAAGTTCGTAAGTCTTCGGCCCCATGCGCGGCACCTTCTTCAGGGCCGCCCGCGTCCTGAACGGGCCGTTCTTGTCCCGATAGGTCACGATATTGGCCGCAATCGTCGGATTGAGGCCTGACACCCGGGCCAGCAGCGGCGCAGAGGCCGTGTTCACGTCCACGCCGACGGCATTGACGCAATCCTCCACCACGGCATCCAGCGAGCGCGCAAGCGCCGCCTGGTCCACATCATGCTGGTACTGGCCGACGCCAATCGCCTTCGGCTCGATCTTGACGAGTTCGGCGAGCGGGTCCTGAAGACGGCGCGCAATCGACACAGCCCCCCGCAGGCTGACATCCAGCGTCGGGAATTCCTTCGCCGCCAGTTCCGACGCCGAGTAAACCGACGCCCCGGCCTCTGACACCATGATGCGGGTCAGTTTCAGCTCCGGCATCCGGGCGGCAAGTTCCGCGACCAGCTTGTCCGTCTCGCGGCCTGCCGTGCCATTGCCGACGCTGACAAGCTCCACCTTGTGACGCTTGCTCAGCTCTGCCAGCTTCGCCATCGCGCCCTGCCAGTCCTTGCGCGGTTCGTGCGGATAGATCGTTACGGTCTCCAGCAGCTTGCCGGTGGCATCGACCACCGCAACCTTGCAGCCGGTGCGAATGCCCGGGTCGATACCCATGACGACCCGTGGCCCCGCAGGCGCAGCCAGCAGCAGGTCATGCATGTTGCGGGAAAACACGCGGATGGCCTCGGAATCGGCGCGCTCCTTCAGGCGGGCAATCAGGTCGCTCGCGCTGGACGCGGCCAGCTTGGCTTTCCATGCCATGCGGGCCGTATCGGCCAGCCATTCATCCCCTGCCCGGCCCTTCTTCGCGATGCCGAATTCAGACATGATCATGCCCACTGCCGGGTGGTCCCCCTTGGGTTCATGCGGCACGTCCAGCTTCACCTTCAGCACGCCTTCCTTCTCGCCGCGCAGCAGCGCCAGCGCCCGGTGCGAAGGCATCTCCTTGATCGGTTCATCAAACTTGAAATAGTCGGCAAACTTGGCGCCTTCCGCCTCCTTGCCCTTGACCATGCTCGAGCCAAGCCGCCCGCCAGTCCAGACATTCTCGCGAATGGTGCCAACAAGGCGCGGGGTCTCGGCCATGCGCTCGATCAGTATCTGGCGGGCGCCTTCCAGCGCGGCCTCCATATCAGCCACCCCCTTCTTGGCAGACACAAATGCGCTGGCTTCCTTGCCCGGCACAAGCGCCGGATTGGCGAGCAAGCGGTCGGCAAGCGGTTCGAGACCGGCTTCACGGGCAATCATCGCCTTGGTCCGCCGTTTCGGTTTGTAGGGCGCATAGATGTCCTCCAGTGCCACCTTGGTCTCCGCACCGGCGATCTGGCGTTCCAGGTCGGGCGTCAGCTTGCCTTGCTCCGTGATGGATTTGAGCACGGTTTGCCGGCGCTCATCCAGTTCGCGCAGATAGGTCAGGCGCTCGGCCAGGTTGCGCAGCTGCGTATCGTCCAGCCCGCCCGTCCGCTCCTTGCGATACCGTGCAATGAACGGCACCGTCGCCCCATCATCAATCAGCGCGATGGTCGCGATGACCTGCGCCTCCGACACGCCCAGTTCACGGGCGATGATGCGGCTGACCGGGACGGCCGGGATGGTTGTGGAACGGGCGGTGGCAGTGGACATGTGAGGGCCTTGTGCAGTTTCGGAGGGGCATGGGATGGCGCACAAAAACGCCAGACCTCCGTTTGCCCGCCAATTCGTTCACAGCGCGTTTACTTTAACGGCCCGGACCGCGATTTAGCCATCATACGCGACCCGGAAGCCGATATGCGACGCGGAAAATCCGGCATCCTGTTCCTGCCGCCCGAACGGATTGGCATTCCGGCAGAAATTCTCGGCGCAAAGGTAGGAGCCGCCAACCAGCAGCCCCTTGCCCGCCCGGTCACGGCGCGCATCCGGCTGCACCCATTCCCAGACATTCCCGCTCATGTCCCGCAGGCCATATCCGTTGGCCGGAAAACAGCCGACCGGCGCCAGTCCGGGATAGCCATCGCGCGACAGGTTCTCCACAGGGAACAAGCCCTGCCATGAATTGGCATCAGGCGCGTTGTGACGCCCTTGCGGCCCCACCTCAGGCACCTCGTCGCCCCCATGCGCCGCATATTCCCACTCCGCCTCCGTCGGCAGACGCCCCCCTGACCACGCCGCAAAGGCCTCCGCATCGGCCTGCGCGATGTGCGTCACCGGTTCCAGTGGGCCCGGCTCATGGCCTCCCAGCTGGCCGTCCGGGTCTTTCCAGCTGGCCACGGCATCAAAGACCCACCAGTTCATTTCCCCCACAGAGACAGGCTTGCGGAACACGGCCGACCCGTTGCGCTGCCCATCCTCCAGCACCCGCTCAGCCAGTGTGACATAGCCCGTTTCCGCCACGAATTCAGCGAACCGCGCCGACGTCACCTCGGTCACGTCCAGCCTGAAGGCGGCAATCTCATATGTGTTTCCGCGCAGCGTCAGCGTCCCCGCCGGAACCTCGGCAATGCCTTCCGCACTGTCGCACACATCACTCGCACCTGCTGGCGCAGCAATGAGTGCCTCAGGCTGAGGCCCGGTTTCGGCCTTGCCGCAAGCGGACAGGCTGACCAGCTCAAACGCCAGCAACGCACAGCCCAAATGCCATGAGACGCAGCGCCTGCCCGCAGGGATCCCCACTGGCCTCAACCGGTCACAGCCTCGTCGAGTTCGCCGACATCCAGCGCGGGTGCCGCATCAAGGTCATCGGCGTCCAGCAGGCCGGACACCTGCTCCAGCGCCGACACGATCAGGGATTGCTGCCAGTCGGGCAAATCATTGAAACGGTCCGAAAACGTCTCCTGAAGCAGATCGGGCGCGTCGGCCAGAACTGCGACACCCGCTGGCAAAAGCCGCAGCCAGACGCGTCGCCTGTCCTCGTCGCAGCGCCGCCGGGCAATCAGCTCGCGCGCCTCCAGCTTATCGGCCAGACTTGTAATCGTGGCCTGCTTCAGAAGCGTAGCTTCGGAAATCCTTCCCGATGACAACTCGCCAGACTTTTCCAGCAACCGCAGGACAGCCAGTTGGGAGGGCGTCAGACCAGCCGTTGACGCAAGGCGCCGGGAGGCGAGTTCGGTCACCCGCTGTATCTTGCGCAGGGCAATGAGGGCATCTACAGACCGCTGGTTCACTGGACCTGACCTTGTTCGGGCGCCGGACCGGCAGGCCCCAACGCAAGTTTCAACGCAGTCAGATGTGCCTCATAGGGCCGCCACTGTTCAAGCCCGTTCTTGTTGATCGGCTGGCGGACCTGTTCGGAACTGGCCGTCCGCACGGCGCGCCGGGTCTGGTGGAAGTCCACACAGCGCTGGTCGAAGGGCAAGCCGCAATAGTCCAGAATGCGCCGCACCTGTCCCTCGATATCATCCAGAACATCCTCATGCTGGACGCGCAGGATCCGCCCCTCCGGCAAGACAGCGTCCCAATGGTCCATCAGGTCGACATAGGCGCGATAATAATGCCCGATCGTATCCAGGCCGTAGGTGAACTCCTGACCTTCCGCGAACAGCTGCTTGTAACCGGACCAGCAGCAATCCATCGGATTGCGGCGCGCATCAATGATCCGGGCATTCGGCAGGATCAGGTGGATCAGGCCGATATGCCGGAAATTGTTCGGCATCTTGTCCGTAAAGAAAGGCGCATCCTGACGATGGATCCGCGTCGTCTCGATATATTCCTGCCCCAGCGCCGACAGGTCCGCATCCGGCATCTCCTGCAGGACACGCGGATAGCGTTCGCGATCCGAAAGGTTCTGGCGTCCGCGAAGCCGGTGGGACAGGGCCAGGATGTTCGGCAGTTCAAGTGTGCCGTCCACCTCAGGGTGCGAGGCGAGTATCTGCTCGATCAGGGTCGAACCGGCACGCGGCAGGCCCACTATGAAAATCGGGTCCGGCGCGCCGTACCCCTTCCCAGTCCGCGCATCGAACAGGGCTGACGTGCAGATGGCCTTTTGCGCCGCGAACTCGTCCAGCATCTGCTCGGTCGTATAGCGCGTCGTCTGCTGCTTCAGCGCATTGCCCTCGGCAAAATGCGCAAAGGCTTCATCGTATTCTTCCCTGTCCTCCAGCGCCTTTCCCAGGGCAAAGGCAATATGGATGCGGGACATGTGGTCCAGTTCACCGGAAGCCACAGCGGCCGACATGCTGCCCAGTTCGCCATCGCTGAAGTCGTATGTCTTCAGGTTGGCCAGCCCATACCACGCATCGCCCAGCTGAGGAGCCACGCGGGTCGCCGCCTGATAGGATGCGATGGCCTCGGGCGTCTTGCCATAGGTCTTCAGGGCATGCCCGCGTGACGTCAAAGTCGCGGGGTCATCCGGGACCAGGGCGAGGACTTTTTCGAATGTCTCCAGCGCCGTTTCATAATCTCCCGCCTGCATGCTCTCAATCGCGAAATGTGACAGGAAAACCGGGTTGTCCGGTTCCCTTGCCGTCAGCCACCGGGCCTGTTCCAGGGCATCCGCAAACCTTTGCTGCTTGCGCAGCACCTGTATGAAATCGAGGCGCAGCTGGATATTTTCCGGGTCGAGCTCAACGGCACTTTCCAGAAGGAAATGTGCATCCTCCTGGACGCCGAGCCGCCCGCCAATGTCCGCCAGCAGGCGCATGGCCTCGACATGGGTAGGGTGGCGCTTCAGGAACGCTCTGACCAGTTCCTCCGCCCGGAAGGTGCGGCCTTCATGGATATGGTTCGTGACAGCCAGCAGTTCGCGCGGCAAGCCGCTGAGGCGCTGTGCCTGGGCAAGGGAGGCCGATGCGGCAGCGGTATGTCCCTGCGCTGCCAGAAGCTCAGCCTGCGCGTTCCAGCTTGCGATCAGGACCGGATTGTAGCGTGTCGCTCTCTGATAGGCTGCCAGGGCGGCCAGACTGTCCCCCATCTTGCGCCGTAGATGTCCCTCTTCCTGATAGGCGCGGCCAAAATCGGGAACGACCGACTTCAGGCGCGCCAGATAGCGGAGCGCATCATCGTCGCGATTGTCATACCGGGCACATACGGCAGCAATGTAGAGCGCATCGCGATTGTTCGGATCCTGCGACAGTGCCGCCTCAACCGCGCCGGTCGCGCTGTCCAGATCACCGGCCTGCAAGGCCTTCTGTGCCCGTTTGATCGTGTCGTCGATGTCAGCAAGACTTGGCATGAAGGGTTTCAGGTGCTCCAGAAAAGACCGGCGCCCTGAAGGTGTCAGGGCGCCGGCATCAATTCAAGTCGGATCGTGTGCCTAGTATGAGAAGGACACGCGAACGCCGACCGTGCGTGGCCGGACGGGCGTCACCCGTTCGCGGTCAAACACGAAATTGTTCGCAAGTTCTGCGTACTCGTTCGTCAGGTTCGAGCCGAACAATTCTGCCGTCCATTTGTCGGCACTCACTCCGAGCGTTGCGCCCAGTGTCACCCAGCCATCGATCTCTGCCTTGTTGATTTCGATAATATCGCTGAAGGAACTGTCGGAGAATACGATCTGCGGCATCACATGCGCCCGCAGGGACGAACCCGCCAGGCGGCGTTCCATATCCCATTCATACCGTGCACGAATATTGCCCTGATAGGCCGGCGCAAAGGCCAGCTCGGACCCAAGCAGGACGTCATCCGTTGGCGTGATGACTTCCGTCACCTCCGTGTCGAGGAACGAAAACGCACCGGCAAGCGTCAGGCCGTCAACCGACGCAGGGGCCCAGGTGAACTCACCCTCAAGGCCCTGGATTTCGGCATTCGCCGCATTGTCGGAGAAGAACAGGTTGACGATGGACGGATCGAAGATTGTCGTCTGCAGGTTTTCGATTTCGACAAGGAAGGCCGAGCCGTTCAGCCGGAGGGAATTGTCGAACAGTTCGGTTTTCCAGCCGATCTCGTAATTCTTCACTTCATCGGTATCAAGTGCATAGGGAACCGTATATCCGTTCGGGCCTGGTGCGCCGCCGGGACGGTTGAGCAAGCCGGGCCGGAAGCCTTCAGAATAGGTTGCAAAGAACAACATATTGTCCGTTGGCGTCCATTCACCCGTGATCTTGTAGATAAAGCCGTCTGTCGCGGCCTTGTCTGGTGCACCCACGGCATTGCCCGGAGCGAACTGCGCCGAGATGTTCGTGCCGAAGGCCTGCGCATCATCGGTCTGGCCGAGATTGGAGAAGGACGAGTTCGCGCTGCCATCGAGGTCGACTTCGATATCGTACCAGCGCGCACCCACCGTCAGTGCGAACTGGTCGGTGAGGTCGAACGTCGCTTCACCGAAGAGGCCGAGCTGCTTGTCTGTACGCTTCACGTCATTGCGGAAGATGACGCCCGCCGGAAACGGGCCGGGTTCGCTGAAATAGCCCGGCGATGCGTTCCCGACAGCCCCGGTGACCGCCGTATTGGTCAGCGGATAGTTCGGCGCAAAGCCCACCTCACCGTTGAAACCGAGAATCTGTGTCGAGCCAGGATAGGTGAAGTCATTCAGTTCGCGCAGCTCCAGGTCGCTGAAGAAGCCGCCAAAGGTCGCGCGGATGCGGTACGTGTCCGGCGTGTTGAAACGGAGTTCATGCGTCTGGATTTCGGTTTCGGTGCTCGACTTCACGAACAGGCTCGGGGCGTAGCATGTACCGCTGGGTGCGGCCGCACCCGGATAGCTGACAGAGCCGTCGCAGATATAATATGGCAGGTATTGAGCGACGAAAAGATAGTCGGAATAATCGACAATCTGGTCAGTCGTCCGTTCCGTGTAGGCCCCGGTATAAACCGCCTCAAGCGCCCCTATCCGGCCATCCAGTGTCCAGCTCGTATTGTGGTAGCTGTCTTCGATCTTGTCTTCGCTGAACCTCACGACATCGTAATCGTCGAGTTCAGGATCGGCGAAGAAAACGCCGTCCGCATCAAGCCTCTGCTGCGCATGGGCCACATTGAGCCGCCAGTCGGCACTGAATTCATAGAGAGCGCTGAGGCGGAAGCCCTGATAGCTGGTATCATTGATGTTCTTCTCGGCGATCGACGCGTTGTTGGCCGAAATGAAGTTCACGTCCGACAGGTCTGCGCCCGCCTGGAAGCCTGCACGATTAGGCTGAACAACCGTACCGTTTTCGCGCACCGTTCCGGCAGGCCGGAAGCGCGCCGACTGCGACGCGTCCAGCACGCCGCCGACATTGTCGATATAGCCGCCCTGATTGTCGGTATAAACGACACCGCGCACGGCAAAATTGTCCGTGACAGGCAGGTTCATGACCGCCTCGACACTGTTGCTCATGTCGCCGCCTTCGGTGAACGAGGTCGACGCTTTCACCTTGGCCTCGAACCGGCCGAGCTGCGGCTTGTTCGTGATCAGGCGGACCGTACCGGCCTGCGAGCTGGCGCCGAACAGGGTGCCCTGAGGTCCGGAAAGCACTTCGACGCGCTCAAGGTCTGCGGCATAAACGTCGAGATTGCGCCCTGGCTGCGAGACAGGCTGTTCGTCAAGGTAAAGCGCCACATTGGGCGCCAGGCCGGCAACGCCTGCGGTGGTCAGGTTCGGCGTGGTCGACGCAATACCGCGAATATAGATCGTGCTTTGTCCCGGCCCGGAACCGCCCGCCGTGACGCCGGGAAGCTGGACAAGGTAATCGGTAAAGTTCTTGACCCCCAGATTGTCGAGCTCGGTTTCTCCCAGCGCAACCACAGCAACCGGAATGCTCTGGGCGGTTTCGCTTCGCTTTGTTGCCGTGACAGTGACAGCCTTGAGGCGGCGAGTTTCCTGTTTCGGCGCCTTTGGCGCGGGCTCTTGCGCAACAGCCATCGGAGTAAGAAGGCCAGCCATTGCCGCCAGCGAAGCGCCATACATTAATTTGTTCATTTGTCGTCCCTTTAGGTCAGCTCCAGTCGTCACCCGCGCCATTGCGAGGCGCGACAAGTGAAACGACGACTGATCGATAGGCTTTCGGGGCTATCATAAACTTCGACAATAAAAAGGCTTTTGCCGTGCGCTTGTCCGGAGAAGCCACGAACTGTTGCATTTTAGCCCCATTTTACGCAGTTTTTCTGCCATAGGCGCTGGCGGGCGCTGTCATCAGTGCAGCATTTTACTTTGATAATGGAATATTATCCTGCAAAACCCGGCCATGACCATCGAATCAACGACTCCAGAGCCTGACGCCCCGATCACCGGTGAAGAACCGCTGTTTGAATACGAGACTGACTACGAAGTCGGTCAGGACAATATCGAAGTGCTGGGCTTCGATATTCACAACCCTGTCTTCTTCCTCAGCGCCGGCCTGGTCCTGCTCTTCTCAGCAGCTACGCTGATCTTCCCCGAGTCCTCGACACAGACACTCGTGGCGGCCAAGACATGGACTCTGCAGAGCGCTGACTGGCTGTTCGCTATCACACCCATCATTGTCCTGCTCTTTGCATTGTCGCTTTGCGTGAGCCCCCTTGGCCGCATTCGCCTTGGCGGCCCGGATGCCACACCCGACTTCAAGATCCATTCATGGATCGCCATGCTGTTCGCCTGCGGCGTCGGCATCGGCTTCATGTTTTACGGCGCGGCAGAGCCGCTGGCCTATTATACTGACTGGTATGGCACACCGCTGGGTGTCGAGCCCGGCACGCCGGCGGCTGAGCGGCTCGCCTTCAGCGCCACAATTTTCCACTGGGGCCTCTTCCCCTGGGCCATCTACGCGACTGTCGGCCTGTCTCTCGGCTTCTTCGCCCACAACAAGGGACTGCCGCTGAGCATCCGCTCCACCTTCTACCCCATATTGGGCGAGCGGATCTGGGGTTGGCCCGGGCACATCATCGATCTGTTCGCAGTGGTATCAACCATCTTCGGCCTCGCCACGACAATCGGAATCGGCGCGACGCAGGCAGCGAGCGGGCTCGCCTACCTCTTTGGGTTCGAGCCCAATCCCGGCCTGCAGATTGGCTTGATCGCCGCGATGACCGGTTTGGCGGTCCTGTCTGTCCTCCGGGGACTGGATGGCGGCGTAAAGCTGCTCAGCAATATAAACATGGGCCTGGCCTTCGCCTTGCTGATGTTCGTCATCATTGCCGGGCCGACCATCGCGATCTTTACAGGCATCGGCCAGAATTTCCTGTCCTATGTCGGCGACACACCTTCGCTGACCGGCTGGATCGGACGAACGGACATTCTCTGGTTCCACGACTGGACGATATTCTACTGGGCCTGGTGGATTTCCTGGTCGCCCTTTGTCGGCATGTTCATTGCCCGGATTTCCCGCGGCCGCACTGTCAGGCAGTATTTCGCAGTCGTCTTGCTGGCGCCGTTCACGATCTGCGTGATCTGGTTCTCCGCCTTCGGCAAAACCGCGCTTGCCCAGCACCAATCCGGCACAGGTGAGCTGGCAGGCGATATGACCAGCGCATCCCTCGTCCTGTTTGAAATGCTTGCGGGAATGCCCTTCCCCGAAATCACTTCGGCCGTGGCCATCATGCTGCTTGTTATATTCATCGTGACATCGGCTGATTCCGGCGCACTGGTTGTCGACACGATAACGAGTGGCGGCAAGACGGATTCACCTGTCGGACAACGCGTGTTCTGGGCGACGGCGCTTGGACTGACAGCGTCGGCACTGCTGTATGGCGGCGGTACGGATGTCCTGCAATCGCTACAGGCAGGTACGATCACGGCAGCTTTACCGTTCACTGTCATCCTGCTCGTCTGCTGCCTCAGCCTCTATATGGGCATGAGGGACGACCAAAAGCAGATGAATGCCGAAACAGTCGACAAGGCGGCAGAGCCTGCCGGGTCCTAGCGCCGGTGCGAGCTCCTACGCTTTGGCGAGTGCGTCTTCGATGAATTCGATGGTGCGATGCGCATAGTCTTTCTGGATTTCCGCCAAAACGCGCGTCTTCACCTGTTCTGACAAGGCGGTGCGCAAGACACCCATCGTCCGGCTGTCGGCCACGATGACAAGTCCGTCGAACCGGTCCTGGCCTGCCCATCGGTCCAGCCGGTCTGCAAGATCTTCTGCAAAACGGATTTCTCCGAGCGCATGCCAGTCGGTCTCCACGGTGCTGCCGCGTCGATCCGAAGTCTTCTGGAACCGGCCCGGTCGGGCCGTTCCCTGTTCGCTCGTCCTCGGATTTGCCACTTCCTCATGGTCGACCACGCGCAGGTCCATCACATCCTGATCGCCATTGTTTTCGAGCAGCAGAAACTTGCCGGCATCGCAAACAATTACCCAGGTTCCGTTTTTGAGCTTCATGAGTATTTCCTCCGGCTTTCGTCCAATTATCTTACGCCCAGTGGCAAGGCGTCACTACGTATTGCTCCCCAGCTGTTGCCTAACCGGCCGGAACCTCGGTGAACCGTCCGCCATCCCGCGCCAAACGCTTCAGGGACTCTGCCGGCGCAAAGCGCTCATCGTCAGCTCCCAGCCGCTCCATGGTCGCCAGTACCGTCTCTGCCCCCACCATATCGCCATACAGCATCGGGCCGCCCTTGTCGGCAGGCCAGCCATAGCCGTTGAGCCAGACAACATCGATGTCCGAGGCGCGCTGGGCCTTTTTCTCCTCGAGGATTTTCAGGCCCTCATTGATCATCGGATGGATGCAGCTTGCGATGATCGCCTCGACAGACGGGGCCGCCGCGGAATCGACCCCCGTAATATCACGAATGATTTCAGCCGTGACGCTGGACGGGACTGGGTTCCGGTTCTCGTCATAATCGTAATAGCCCGCACCTGTCTTCTGGCCGCGCCGGTCGATCTCGCACAAGGCATCCCGGATCGGATTGGCCGTTTTAGCGCCTTTTTTCCAGCCAATGTCGAGACCGGCCAGGTCGGACATCTGGTAGGGGCCCATCCGGAAACCGAACGTGTTCAACGCCGCATCGACATCCCACGGCATGGCGCCCTGATAGACCAGCTTTTGCGCCTGCGCCTGCCGCGCAGCGAGGATCCGGTTCCCGACGAATCCGGGGCAAACCCCGACCAGAACTGCAACCTTGTTAATCTTTTTCGCAAGGTCCATGCAGGTCGCGATCACGTCGTCAGCCGTGTGATCGGCGCGAACGATTTCCAGCAGTTTCATCACGTTTGCCGGCGAGAAAAAGTGCAGGCCAATGACATCCTCCGGGCGCTTGGTGGTGCTGGCGATCGCGTCGATGTTCAGTGCGGATGTATTCGTGGCCAAAATCGCACCCGGCTTCATGATCCGGTCCAGATCGCTGAAAATCCTCTTCTTCAGGTCCATGTCCTCGAACACGGCCTCGATGACGAGATCGCAATCAGAGAACGATTCCATGTCGAGCGTTCCGGTAAGGAGGCCCATGCGAACGCCAACGTCCTCCTGCGGGAAGCGGCCCTTGTCGGCGCTGCGCTGGTAGTGGCCGCGCACCACACCAAGCCCGCGATCAAGCGCCTCCTGCTTCGTTTCAAGGATGCGGACCGGAATCCCGGCCGTTGCGAAATTCATGGAGATGCCGCCGCCCATCGTGCCGGCGCCGATCACGCCAACCGACCTGATCTCGCGCAGCGGCGTATCAGCCGGAAGGCCTGGAACCTTCCAGGCATCGCGTCCGGCCTGGGCGATATAGGCAGAAACCTGTTCGGGAGACATGATGATTGCAGGCATTGTGGCTGGCTTTCAGATGGGTGTTCTACGATTGGGATTGCGCTTGAATAGCATAACTCTCCTACGCTACGCGCCCCGGCCATCAACCTCAAGAGTGGTAAGAATGCGCTGGCAGACGGTCAGGCAAACCCGATTGCCTTGACGCGATTGCGCCCGGCCTTCTTGGCTTCGAACAGGTAGGTGTCAGCCTGATTGATCAGATCTCGCACCGTCATGCCCATCTCGAACCGTGCAACACCGAATGAGGCCGTCACCGTTGTAAACGTCCCGTCGCATCCATCGACTGGAATTTTCAACTCTTCGAACTGGTGCTTGATCTTCACAAGGAGATTATAGGCCGACAGGACGCTGGTTTTCGGGAAAATTATCGCGAACTCTTCCCCGCCATATCGCGCGACCATGTCCTGGCCCTTGATGTTGTCACCGATGAGTGACGCAAACCTGCGCAGCACTTCATCGCCGTGCTGGTGGCCGTACGTATCATTTACCATCTTGAACTCATCAATGTCCGCCATGGCAAGGCAGAGTTGCTGCCCTGACGCCTCCGCCTCTTGAACCTCTTCCATGATCCGCCTGTCGAATGCCCCCCGGTTCCAGAGGGACGTGAGCGGGTCGCGCAGGCTTTGGATGCGGGCGCTGGCCAGCTCCTGGTTCAGGGTCTGAATCTGGCTTTGGGATGCAACGAGACTATCATTCATTTGCCGGGTCGCATCGGCCATACGCTGGTTCTCTTGAACAAGCTTTGACACGATCGCATCAAGGTCTTCGCTGGTCTTTGAGCCCGGCAAGCTTTTCTGGACATCGCTCAATGCGTTCCTGAAACTGTCGCTTCGCTCGGCGCCAGATGCAATGACCTTCAGAATGCCTTCAAGTTCCTGCTCCACGGCCTGGCCAACATTTTTGGTGTCGATATCCTGGCCGCCCTGCGCCTCCAGCGACAGACAGAGTTGTTCGATATCGTAGGGATTCAGACCGCCATTCTTCGCCAGGAAATCGTCGATCCGACTGATGAGTTCGCAATCCGTGCCTGATACATAGGCGTACCAGAGGGCATAGGTACCGGGAAAAGGAGGCGTCCGGTAGCGCTCGATCAACCCGAATGCCTTTCCGGCATTCTTGTACACTTCGACAAAGTCGAGTGACGCCCTGTTCTGGCGCCTCGGGGTCTCGTTTTTGCGCAATGCTGCCTGCATGGAACCGCTCCAGTCCATTACCATTTCATTTCCAATATAGAATCAAATACTGGAGCATGTTTTCCTACTCGTTAACGCTGCGGCACGGCAAAGCCCTACTCCTGGGACAGACGCCAGGCTGATACCCCGGCGCACGGGATATGCGCGCTGCCGATCAGGAAGGCACTCTCGTCAGCCGGGGCGCCAATTGACCTCAAATCGCAGGCTGCCGGGCCATAATTAAACGCAAATTGCACGTTTCCGGCGCGGCGCAGCCGGAGCCCCGGCCCGGTGTCGCGTATCGGCAGGTGAACCTCCTCACACAGGCGGCGCAAGACATGATCCAACAGCTCATCGCCGGGCCAGCATGCCAGGTAGTGATAATGCTCATGCTGCAGCCATACCGGTTCGCCATTGGCGAATTGCGCGCGAACATCTGCCGGACTGGTCACGGACTCGCGCCAGAGACCGGCATCGTAGACCTTGCCTTCCGCCTCGACATCCAGCCGGATGAAGGGCGCGAGGCTTTCAAAGCGGTCAACCCGCATGGGGATCAAATCAGTAAAGGCCCCCGGCGCCAGTCCATCGGGTATATGCCCCTCTCCGGTCCGTGAACCGGTCAAGGGGGTCGCCAGCACGGCCGCGCCTGACTCCCCCAACCGCCGGACAAGATCGTCATCCACAATCGTCAGGCTTGGCAGAAGGATCAGTCTGTACCCTTCAAGGTCAGAACGCGGCGGCACGATATCGACGTCCAGCCCGAGACGGCGGCAGGCAGAATAGATGGACCGGCTCATTTCGAGCACGGACCCGGCCCGCCCATGCGGCTGGATCTCATGCTGCCACAGACTCGGATAGTCGTAGAGGATCGCGACGGGCGCGCGCACCCGTTCCAGCGATCCGATCCGTTCCATTTCGTCTTTTACCTGCCTGATTTCATCAATGGCTGGCGAATCGCGGCGGTCGGGCCCCAGCAATCCTGCATGTGTCTGCTCCTGGCCAAATGGCACCTGCCGCCAGCGGAAATAGCTGACGAAATCAGCGCCATGGGCAAAGGCCTCCCATGTCCACAGCCGGACCATGCCTGGCGCCGGCGCGGCATTGTGCGTAGCCCAGTTTACCGGTCCCGGCTGCTGCTCCATCACGCCCCAGTTCGGCGAACAGTGGCGGAAGACATCATGATTGAAGGCGGCAAAGTCCGGGTGGCCATTGCGCAGCCAGCGGGCCTTGTCCGCATGGCTGTGATCGCCTTCGCTGAGCAGGCCGATCGGGTAACTGTCCCAGGTGGCATAATCCAGCGTCGCACCGATATCATGATGATCGAACAACGTGAAATCGCCGATATAGTTGTGCGCGATGGGTCGCCCGGGGCTGAGTTCGCGCAGGATATCGACCTGCATCTGATTATAAGCACAGATTTCGTCGCTGGAGAATCGCCGATAGTCGAGGCGATGGGACGGATTGGCCTCGGTCACGGTGGCATTTGGCGGATCGACCTCATCAAACGACCGATATGTCTGGGACCAAAACGCCGTTCCCCACGCCGCATTAAGGGCGCTGATCGTCTTGTACCGTTCTTCCAGCCACACACGAAACGCCCGGACCGCATCCGGCGAGAAGCTCTCGTGCGTACCATGGTGGCCAAACTCATTGTCGGTCTGCCACATGATGACCGCCGGGTGCTCGCCATACCTGCTGGCCAGCGCAGTCACGATCCGCGCGCTCTCCCGCCGGTATGTCCCGGAGGAGAAACAGTAGTGCCGTCGCGAGCCGAACCTTTTGGGGTGGCCATGCCTGTCGCAGGGAAGGATATCCGGATGCCGGTCCACCAGCCATTTGGGGGGTGTCGCTGTTGGCGTACAGAGAATGATGCCAAGGCCTTCGCCATGAAGCACCTCAATCGCCCTGTCGAGCCAGTCCCAGTCAAACTGTCCGGGCGCTGGCTCCATTCTGCTCCAGGCGAATTCGCCGATCCGGACCCGGTCCAGCCCCAAACGCTTCATGCGGCGCGCATCGTCCGCCCAGTCAACTTCGGGCCAGTGTTCCGGATAGTAGCAAACACCGAGGCCTGTCATGCATTCTCCGTGATGCGTCTGAGGTAAAACAGCCTGCCCTGATTTGGTTTGATAGGGTCCATGTCAAGGCCGGTCCAGGCGAGCCCTTCGGCAGATGCGATACCGAGCCCTGTATCGGTACCACCATCAAACGAGACTTCCGCGACAGCGAATGATGCGGAATGATCCAGCCCGGGAATAGCGATATTGGGATGGAGAGAATAAGGGGCCATCCCTGTTCTGAGTACTCTGACAAGGGCGTGGTTACCATCGGCTGACTCTATCAGGGTGATATCCAGATTTGCGTCGGCACTGGGAATCGCGCGGACATGCCCCGAATGCATCCACGGCCGGAACCGCTTGTGTACCTGTATCGCATGGGCAAGCGCTGTCCTGTCGGATGCCGACAGTTTGTCAGGGTCGAGCTCAAGGCCAAAGTGTCCGAACATGGCAACCAGCGCCCGGAAGCGGATTGAAAATACCCTGCCTGTAATCGGATTGGGCGCCGGCCCGACATGGCATCCTAACATCTCCATTGGAATATAGGCCGAAAGTGAACGCTGGATGCGTATCCGGTCGAGGGCGTCTGTTGCATCACTTGCCCAGAACCGCGTCACGCGCGGCAGTATCCCGAAGTCGATCCGGCCGCCACCGCTCGCGCAGCTTTCGATCTCGATCTGTGGATATCGCGCTCGAAGCCGGTCCATCAGGCTGTAAACGCCGATCACGTGACGCGTGCCGCGGGCAACGCCATCAACCGTGTCCGGATAGATCTCGCGGTTGCAGTCCCATTTCAAATATTCGATGGGCGCAGCATCGAGACACGCGGACAGCCGCGCGTACAAGTGATCCTGAACATCCCTGTTGGAAAGGTCCAGAACCAGCTGGTTTCGTCCGGTCGGTGCGTCAGGATCCGGGTAGCCCAGGACCCAGTCCGGGTGCTGCTCGTGAAGCCGGCTCTTGCGGCTGACCATTTCAGGCTCGACCCACAGGCCGAATGACATGCCGAGCTCGCGTATCCTGCCGGCCAATGGCGCCAGGCCGTGCGGAAAAAGGTCCGGGTCCGGCTCCCAGTCGCCCAGACTGGTCGTGTCATCCCGGCGGCCGGCAAACCATCCATCGTCCAGTACGAAGCGCTCAGCACCAAGAGCAGCCGCGCCCTTGGCCAGCGCGACAAGTGCGTCCTCGTTCAGGTCGAAATAGCGTGCTTCCCACGTGTTAAAGTGAACTGGCCTGAAGACCTCTCTTGATAGTCTTCGTGCGAGGCGGTGAAGACGGGCTTGCAATTCGTCAAACCCGCTCGTTCCGATCACGACGATGAGCTCGGGTGTCTCCAGCTGCTCCCCCGGCGCGAGCCTGATTTCACCAGGCTCATATTGCGCTTCGGCGCAGATTTCGCCGGAGCCGTCAGGCAGCCGCTCCACGCTGATGGAATGGCTTCCGCTCCAGGCCAGGTGCAAGGCCATTACGCGTCCACTGTCCGTGCCAGCGGCACGTTCGCAAATTGTAACGGCGGGAGACCCATCAAAGCCGCTCCGCCCCAGACGCCCCACGCGTTGCACCCTTCCAGCCCCCAACGGACGCCGTGACCCGTGCCCTTCCCGCGCCCATCCGCCGTGCGTCATGACGGTATCATCAGCCCAATCCGGTAAGGGGACCAGGCCGGCGACGCATCGGTGGAGGTCAACTACCTCGCCCCCGGCGTTTCGGATAATGGTCCGGATTTTCAATACGCCGTATTCGAGGCTGAGCCTGGTTTCTGCTTCGACGCCGCAGGTTTCATCTCCAGCGTGCAGCACGAGTTCGGTTTCAGACACCTGCGTCATGTGTCTGGGCGACAGATTGATCCGCCGGCCCGAGGGCTGGCAGATCGCGTCGACCAGGCCAGCCCCGGCATATCCCGCGCCCCGCGCTGCCATAAGGCTGGGACCGGGAACATGATCGGGGCTGGCGGGCAGCACGGCGGGGCGCACGTTCTGGTGCTTGTCTGATCCGGCAGCCGGCCCCAGATAGGCCAGTTTGAAGCCCGAACCCGGAACGAGCGCGATTGTGCAGCTGACGCCGTCACTGGTGAGAGAATTTGTTTGCAATCCGTTCCCCTTCATCCGGTGCGGCGATCCCCACGAACGCAGCGCGGAGAATCCTGTCGCAATCCTTCATGCATGCGTTAGTTACATGCAAATGAGAACTGTATAAGTAGTACACTCCATGACCGACGATTCAAACTACGTGACACTGCAAGGCCGCTCACGAACCCTGTTCCGACGCCAGCACATGAAGGCCGATGGGCGGTCTGTTTCGCTCTACGGCTTCAAGCCCCATTCGGGGCCAGCAGGAGAGGAGCTTGTCAGGACGACAGGCCACCATTCGGAACTGCGGCGCGACCCGCTGCGTGGCACCTGGTCGGTCTATACGCCCCATCGTCAGACACGTACATTCTTGCCTTCGGCAGCGACCGATCCCCTTGCCCCGTATCGGGTCGGAGAAGTGCCGACTGAAATCGCCTTTCCAGACTTCGAACTGGCCGTTTTCGACAATCAGTTTTCAAGCCTTCAGCCAAGCACGGCATCGACGATGCACAGCCAATGGGCAGATGGCCCGGCGACCGGCCAGTGCGAGGTTGTCGTTTATACGGCAGCGCAGGAAGGCAATCTCCACAGCGTAGGCCAGGATCGCCGGATCCTGTTTCTCGAAGCACTGATTGACCGATACGAGACCCTTTTCCGGAATGGTGCCGCTTACGTCCTGCCCTTTGAGAACAGAGGTGTGCAAGTAGGGGTCACACTCGCCCACCCACATGGCCAGATCTATGCCTTCCCCTTTGTTCCCACCCCCCAGGCGGTCGCGGCCAAGGCGTTTGAAGACGGCTATGATCTGGTTTCGGACCATGCAACCTGGGAGGGGATTTTCACTGTTGCGACTGACGGTGGCCTCACCGCTTTCTGTCCGCCCTTTGGGCGCTTTCCTTATGAAACATGGATCATGCCGACCCGGCCGTGTCGTGGGCCATGGGACCTGCACGCGTCCGAAATCGAGAATCTGGCGCAGCTGTTGGGCGACATTCCACGCCGTCTGGACGGCCTGTTCGACGCACCAATGCCTTACATGATGAGCTTCCAGGCTGCGCCGCGCGACGCTGGCCCGGATTTCCAGTTTACAGTTCAGTTCTATCCGATCATGCGGGATGCCGGGCGCTTGAAATACCTCGCGAGCGTCGAGCAATTCACGAACGTCTTTACGGTCGACATCATGCCGGAATACGCCGCTGGAAGGCTGCGCGAGCTATGACCCGGCCTCAAGATGCCATCTGGCAATCTGCCACAGTGCCCTGCAGGGTCAACCTGATTGGAGAATGGATCGACTTCAATGGCGGAACGGTCCTGCCCATGGCCCTCACGCCATCGGTCAGGGTCGACATCCAGTCCAACCAGTCCCAAAGCGATCAGGTCTCCTCTGAACAGTTTGATGGTCCACGGGCCTTCGGCATCGACGCGCCCGCGACCGACCACTGGTCTGACTATATTCGCGGCGCTCTTCAATATGCCCGCAAGCAGGAATGGATATCGGCTGGACAGGACGTACATGTCAAAAGCGCGATACCGGTCGGCGCGGGGCTCTCCTCTTCAGCTGCGATCATCGTCGCCGCCCTGAAAGCCGCGAGGCCTTCGTTCGCTACGGTCACGGACGCCAACCTTGCCCTTGCCGCAAAGGAAATCGAAAACCGTTTCATCGGCGTCCCTTGCGGGATAATGGACCAGATGGCGGTCGCGCTGGGCAAGCCCGGCACGGCCTTGGCCCTCGATACACGCGATTGTTCCTACGAGCTTCTGGACATTCCAGATTCATGGTCGATCGTCGTTGCCCATTCCGGTCTCCACAGGGCCTTGACAGATGGCCGCTATCGCGCGCGACGAGACGAATGCCTGGAAGCGGCAAGGCAAATTGGCGCCGCGTACCTTTGTGACGCGAGCATGGATTTTCTGGATGCACTCGACCCAATACTCGCGAAACGGGCGCGGCATGTCATCAGCGAAGGGAAGAGGTCAAAGGAGGCGGTTGCGGCCTTGCGCTCCGACGACCGTGCTCGCTTTGGGCAATTGATGATAGAAAGCCATAACTCCCTGCGCGACGACATGGATGTGTCTGTCCCGGGCATCGATCAGCTGGTCGCCCACGCAATCGATCTCGGAGCGGAAGGCGCGCGCATCACAGGCGCGGGTTTCGGCGGCTGTGTCGCAGCCTTGATCGATCCGTCGATTCTCGCGAACTGGTGGACGGGGCTGACGGCCCTCCATCCGACGATCAAGCGGATTTCGTGAGGTATAATGGCGCCTCTGGTCGAGATCAATGCACATGGATGGCAGATTGACCTCGACCCGGTGCGGGGCGGACAGATCGTCCGATGCAACTGGAACGGCCAGGCAATTCTGAAACCTGGAAATGCAGGATACTGGCCGGATAATATGGGAAGCGGTTGCTTTCCCCTGCTCCCCTTCTCGAATCGCATTCGCAACGGCACTTTCGATTTCGGCGGCAAGAGCATCCGGCTCGCAGGCGCAGACTTTGTGACGCCCCACGCCTTGCATGGTTATGGCTGGCGTCACACCTGGCAGATCACCAGGTCTAGCGCGGAAAAGGTGAACATGATTCTCGAACACGCCGCGGGAGAGTGGCCCTGGTCCTATCGCGCGCACCAGACCATTTGCGTCGGGCCATTTGGTCTCACGCTTTCACTCTGTATCGAGAATTTGAGTCCGGACGCGATGCCGGTCGGGATCGGCTTTCACCCCTACTTTCCCCGCCGGAGAAACACATGCATCAAGATGGAGTGCGACGGCTACTGGATGACGGAGCCAACCGACCCGGGCCTTCCCGTGTGGTGGCGCCCCATTTCACCTGCAGCAGACTTCAGCGAAGCCAGGCCCATATCTGGCATCGATCTCGACAACTGTTTCACCGGCTGGAAACGACATCTCCAGATCGATTACCCGGACACATCCCTGCTTATATCCCTGTGTGCGAGTGAGGCGCTCGACAATATCGTCGTCTACTGCCCTGCCATGGGGAGTGATATCCTTTGCCTCGAGCCCGTATCGCACGCGACGAATGCCATCAACCTGCCGGATCTTCCAGCAGGACAGGCCATGGATGTATTGGCACCGGGAGAACGCTTTAGTGCAGAGATTCTGATTTCCGCGCGATACGCATGTTGATTTTCACACGCCGTCTCCTGCTGTCGGCTGCAGGAGTACGTATTTTGTCCTTTTCCCCCAGGTAACCCGGGTCAACGCACGTCGCTGAGTTTGCCGAACAGATAGCAAACCATGGCGTGACATCCTGCGCATCGACAAGGCTTTGAGCCATGCCTATGTACGCAGCAAGCCTGAGACGATTGCCTGCCTGAACTGGATATTCTCCCCATGCCTTTGTCCACGATTCCTGACGCTGCAAGGGCGTTTGTCCGGCTGGCTGCGGAGCTGAGATGAGCGGCACGCGCAACCTCATCCTGGTCCTCGGCGACCAGCTTACACCAACTTTGTCCGGCCTTGCCGCCGCAAGTCCGGAACACGACCGTGTGCTGATGGCCGAGCTTCATGACGAAGCAACCTATGTGCGCCATCACAAGAAGAAGATCGCCTTCATCTTTTCTGCTATGCGCCATTTCGCTGAAGAGCTGCGCGCATCTGGCTGGACAGTCGACTATGTTTATCTGGATGCGCCCGATAACCTGGGAAGCTTCTCAGCTCAGGTCGCTCAGGCCGTTTCCAGACACCGGCCTGAGCGTGTCATCGTGACAGAAGCCGCCGAGTGGCGCGTTTCGCAAATGCAGGCTGGCTGGCAGACGCAGCTTCCAGTGCCGGTCGACATATTGCCGGATGACCGTTTCCTTTGCACGCCTTCCGCATTCAAGGAGTGGGCCGCCGGCCGCAAGCAATTGCGTATGGAGTATTTCTACCGCGACATGCGCCGAAAGACCGGACTGCTGATGGATGGTGACAAACCGGCAGGGGGCAAGTGGAATCTCGATGCTGAAAACCGCAAGGCCGCAGCTGCCGACCTGTTCATGCCCCGGCCCAAGGCCTGTCGACCGGATGCGATCACACAGGATGTGCTGACATTGACCGAATCCCGTTTCGGCAGTCATTTCGGCGAGCTTACGCCATTCTGGTTCGCAGTCACCCGCACCGATGCCGAAGCGGCCTTTGACTCATTCGTCGAACAGGCCTTGCCGTATTTCGGGGATTACCAGGACGCTATGGTCGAGGACGAACCTTTCCTCTATCATTCCGTCATCGCACAATATATGAATTGCGGATTGCTGGATCCTCTGCGCGTCTGCCGGCGAGTTGAGGCTGCCTATCGTGAGGGCAAGGCGCCGCTCAACGCCGCCGAAGGGTTCATCCGCCAGATTATTGGCTGGCGCGAATATGTGCGCGGTATCTATTGGCTGAAGATGCCCGGCTATGATCGCAGCAATTTCTTTGGCCACACACGTTCAGTACCGGATTTCTACTGGACGGCCGAGACCGACATGGCCTGTACAAAAGCCGCCCTGACACAGACAAGAGATGAAGCCTATGCCCACCACATCCAGCGCCTGATGATTACAGGCAATTTCGCGATGCTGGCGGGTATTGATCCGTATGCTTTGCACGAATGGTATCTGAGCGTCTATGCCGACGCCTATGAATGGGTCGAGTTGCCCAACACGGTCGGCATGAGTCAGTTTGCGGATGGTGGCCTGCTGGCATCGAAACCTTATGCGGCCAGTGGCGCCTATATCAATCGTATGTCCAACTACTGCAAATCGTGCCGATATGATGTGAAGATGAGAACTGGACCCGATGCCTGTCCCTTCAATGCGCTATATTGGGACTTCATCGCACGCCATCGCGATAAGATCAGCAATAGTCCTCGAATGGCGCAGGCCATGCGGACCTATGACAGGTTCACAACCGCTGAGCAGCAGCGCATCGCCGGCAGTGCAGCGAATTTCCTCGCAAGCTTGTGATGGAAAAGCGTTACACCAAGTCCAACCTGCCTGAAAAGACCTGCGCGGCCTGCCGCAGGCCTTTTGCCTGGCGCAAGAAGTGGGCGCGCGATTGGGACAATGTCAAAACCTGCTCAGAGCGCTGCAAGGCTGAATTGCGGCGCAGGACCCGCAAGGATGAACAGCAGGCATAACCTTGTTTCGGCACAGGCGCCGCAGCAACGGTGCAGACGTCAAGTCTCAGTACGCAACGCAGGGCTTTCAGGGATTCCCGGCAGGGCAGGACAGATCTGCGTGCAATTTGCCTGTGCTGAACAGTCGAGTAGCGCTTCTCCATGCGTGTCACCAGCCGTTGCTGTGGTTGAATGCAGACACCGCATCTAGCTTAGTATACAGACAGCCATGTGCGTATTCCGTATTGGTTCGTCAAAAGCCCAGGTATGTGAGGCAACTTGTCCAATATCGATATAGACAAACCCGAATGGGGATACGATGAGTTGCGCCGCGCCATTGATGCGGCCGGCGTTTCCTTATGGGCATGGAACGTCGATTCCGATGATTTTGCCATGGACCCGCATGGGTTCAAGCTTTGGGACGTACCGCCTGGTCACGCCATCACATTTGAGCGCCTCTCCGAAAAGATTCACCCTGCAGACCGGGACCGGGTGAGAGCCGCCTTCTCTGCCACCAGGGCGACCGTGGGCGCGTATGAGATCGATTTCCGCACCCTGGTCGGGCCGGACGTCAGGTGGATTTCCGCGCGCGGGCAAGGCGATGATGCTGGAATGGTAAAGCGCGTGGTCACCGGCATCTTCCTCGACATCACGGGCCGCAAGCAGGCCGAAGAGGGCCATGAATTGCTGGCCGGCGAGATGAGCCACCGCGTCAAGAACCTCCTGGCGATCGCGACAGGCCTGACGCGGATCACTTCCCGGTGTTCGACCTCGATCGAGGACATGACGGATCAGCTGATGAACCGCCTGACGGCGCTCGACCGCGCCCATGATCTTGTTCGGCCGTTGCCGGGCGAACAGGGAAAGACCGCCCTGCTCGGCGATATATTTGCCGTTCTTCTGGCGCCCTATGACGACGAGGGGGCGTTTGCCGGGCGTATCAGGGTGGCGGTCCCGCGCATGGGGGTGGGCCAGGACACAGCGACCGCGCTGGCGCTTGTCGTGCATGAACTGGCGACCAATTCCGTGAAGTATGGTGCGCTCTCGACAGAAGGCGGCACCCTTGACGTTTCCGGCGCCATGGTGGGCGAGGATGTCCAGGTCTGCTGGACAGAGCAAGGCGGCCCGGACGTGGATGATGCCCCGAACATGAACGGTTATGGCAGCAGACTCGTACGGCAGACGATTGAAGGCCAGCTTGGCGGATCGGTGACCTATGACTGGTCAAAAGGCGGCGCGCTTGTCACCCTGATCCTGAATGGCAAACAAATTGTCAGCTGAACCAGGCAGCATGTCGCCGTCAGGCGGATACCTCATGGGTGTCAGCAGGCCGACGCGCTGGATTGTGGATCCGGAACCGAAGGAACTTGACGACTGCTTTCGGCAATAGACTTGTCTTCGCGCCAGACTGAGTAGCGGTCCAAGACCGATTTCGCTTGCAGATTGATCATGGCTCGCCGTTCAACCAGGTTGGATAGTCGTGGCATCGCTGTAGCGCGAAAGCAGCGCGTCGATGACCCGAGCTAGTTACACGCGACCTCAATGCCATCATGTTCACTCGAAATCAGGGCGCGCGCACTTTCGTAGACCTCCGGCGTCATCAGCGCCTTCAATTCGCACGTATTGAATCCTTCTGGCTCAAACATGGACACGTTTCGCCGGGCTTCACGCGCGATACCTTCGTCTCCGACTGCTTCAGCTGATAGCGCCCGGACGAGCTCGTTCCAGGCAAACAGCCCTGTCTTCTCAACTTCCCTGGAGTGAGCAAGGGCTCCAGGGAAGTCACCGTCCCGCAAGTAGGTGAAGCCTTTGTTCTCGGCGGATCCGCTCTGCTGGTTTTCAGTCTGACCGAGATCAACCCTCAATGCGATCGCCTTGTCGAGGCAAGCACGCGTCAGCTTCATCAAGGCCGATCCGTCCCCGGCGCCGCCCGAACCGCATACCCGCTCTGCCAGTGCGCGCGCAGCATCAATCCCTTCATCGGAGGGCAGGTCCGCAGTCGTGATCAGAACAGTCCCGAGCCCGTGAAAGGCATTCATCTGGATCAACTGCTCTGCAGGATCCGGCGTATCAGCTGCCGCTGGATCGACCCGGTTGAGGGCAAGCGAATAGTCGCTGAGCGCCTCCCGCGTCCGCCCGAGCTTCCGGTTGCATTGAGCGCGCCAATAAAGCGGCTGGAGGCCTAGCATATCGTCATTTCCAATCTGACCAACTGTCGCGTCCACCCTCTGGCAATCGGCCAGCGTGTAACTCGACCGGGGTGACGAGGCTTCAATGAAACTGATCCAGGCGAGCCCCGTTTGTGCGAGCGGCTGCAATGCCGGATCGGCCAGAGCGGTATTGAAAGATTCCTGTGCCGCCTGCAGGGGCTCCGGCAATCCGGTGTCACCTTTCTTGATTTGTGCGCCACTCCGTTCCCAAGCCAGAAGGCCGGCTGCGCCTTTCAGCAAGGCGCCCTCGGCTCCCTCCCCTGGCTTGGCGGACTGTATCTCTATCAATCGCTCGTCTGCGAGCGAGTGACGCCCGCGTTCGAGGTAGCCTGCAACCACTGTCAGCACCTTGTCGAGCGCCTGCTCCTCTGCCGATCCCGCATACATTTGGCGCATCTCGTCATAAGCCCGGCGGATGGCCGCTTCCTGGGCCGCGACGCGATTGTTCTGCTGATCGATATCACGGCGCATTGTGAACGCGTGCCGCTCAAGACGGTCGGAGTCGGCTGTCAGGCGCTCTGATTTGACTGAAAGGTCCTTGGCAACGACGTAATAATAGACGCCAAGCCCGGCCGACATCATGACAACGAGAACAAGCGTCGTGATGCCTGCGACGAGAATAGTTCTCAGGCCGCGCTGCTCGCGCGATACAAGTTCGATCAATTGCCGATCAGCTGCGTCCGACATGGTTCCTGTCCTATGCTACGATTGAGCCAACCATGTCCAA
Organism: Hyphomonas sp. BRH_c22; assembly: GCF_000961795.1. Taxonomy (GTDB): domain Bacteria; phylum Pseudomonadota; class Alphaproteobacteria; order Caulobacterales; family Hyphomonadaceae; genus Hyphomonas. The sequence goes on along the minus strand of NZ_LADU01000049.1, from coordinate 14,582 downwards.
AAGGAGGCTACGCTTCTTCTTGCTCGCACACTGGAGTTCGCGGACGAAACCTTCGAAGAGCTTGTATCGCTTCGCCTGGGCTGCGTAGAGCGAGCGATCAATTGAATTGATACAGTTGTGGGCCGCACACCAGCTGGCGAAGAAACCGATCATCGCGGCGGATAACGGCGCCAGGACCTGCAGGATCATGGGGGATGCGCGCTCGCCCCCGCCCGGGGTGCCGACAATGAATGAGAAGCCGATAACGCCCATCGCGCAAAGCAGCAGCACGAAGCTGAAAACAAACATGCCAAAGCACAGCGACCGAATATGACAATGTCCCTTTCGCTCCTGCTGAAGGATCGCTGCGAGGACTTCGATATCCCCTACTTCCGCCTCTTGCTCGTTCGACGCCGGTTTCATCCTCATTTACCCAATCAGATACATTTCATCCCGTATTTGACCCCTGCATTCCAACCTCGACCACCAATCCGCGGCCCGCCCTCTCCATGTTCGTTCACAGCGACTTCAGCCTCCTCGCTTCCCCGTCAGTAGCGGTTCTTCAGCATGATCACCGTCAGCACCTGTTTCGCCTTGTCGGCTTCCAGGCGCATCAATGCTGTGACCTGGTTCAGGAAATCGGCCTCAGCCTGACGCAGTTCCCCATCCGCCAGCACGATATCGACGCAGTGCGCAAATACGGAAAGACGCATGTCGCTTGGCAGCGAATTGCAGGCTTCCTTGAGACCTTCGGGGCGTGCCTGCAGTCTTTCATTCACAATCGCGTTGACCTTCGCAAGTTCAGCCTGATCGAGACGCTTCATTGTGCGCGAACGCATGACCAGCGCAGCAATTTCCTGACGCTCTTCCGGCGCGAGTTCACCATCGGCAAACGCGGCTGATAGAATGAGGGCCATATAAGCTTCCGGAATGCTCCAGTCGGTGTCCGGCGGAAATCCCTCCCCCCATATATCGTTCAGGTCGAGGGGCTTCTCCTTTTCGGTCGTTGTCGGCGCGAAAATGATTTGTACGTCGCTCATGTCGGTCTTCCTGGTTGTTGTGGTTCAGCCATCCCTAGGGTCTCAGGCTGATTAATCTGTCTACTCTATTGCGGCGTTCCGGAAATCGTTCCCTCGACGGGCTTCGGTTTTACCGGGCGCGGGCCAATGACTTTTACCTTGTGTGCCCTGAGCGCGTCGACATGCTTTTGAAGGATTTCGATGGCGGCATCGTCCCATGTTTCCGGGATCGTCTTCAAGCTGGCGGGAATCGGTGCGCCGCCTTTGCGCTGATCTGCCAGCAATTCTTCGATTTCAGTGATCAGCGCAGCACTTTCACCCACGAGCCGGCCGATGTTCTCGTCAAACATTGCCTGGCTTTCGCCGATGGTTTCCACCTCGACCCGGAGCGCATCGCGGTCAGCGGTGAGCGCGGCGATCTTCGCGTTGAAATCATCCGTCAAGGCTTTATCGCCCTCGGCTTTGATCGTATCAAGCTGACCCTGCAACTGTTGCACCTGGTCAGTACTCTGCCACACGAGGTAGCCCAGTCCGGCACACGGGACGAGCATGAACAGGAAAATCAGAATGGGTACGACAGACCCGCTCCGGTTCTTTGAAAACTGTGCATCAATGACCGGTGCTTGCGGCGGCGGGAAGAGTGTCCGCTCCTCGAACACTGTCGGCATACTGCCACGTGGAAGCCCTTCAGACCTAACGATGTTCATTTCTGTTCACTCCTGAAATATCTTGCACTAGCGTGTGCATGCTCCAACCTGGAAAAAATCGAACTGGCTTGCTGCGGCATTCACATCGGCTGGCGGCAGGGCAAGGTTCACCGACGCCCCATTGCACGCAATCGCTTTCGCCCTGCCAAACTCCAGCAAGGTCGCGATCGACATCGCAGGCGGCGCTTTTGGCCAATCGCTTTCGAAAACGGTCACTGGGCCGCCAGCTGTTTGCCCTATAAGGCCCTTGCCCTGGATGAATGCGCTCTGAGCTTCGTCGCGCAGAGCGTTCCGTCGTGACGTGGGTGCCGTTTGTGCGATCCGCAAATAGTACATCCCAAGCAGGAACTGGCCATCAGCGCCGCCGATGCCTGAACACCAGCTGGCATTGCCCGGATCAGCTGCAGTTGGCGTGAAGGTCACGATATAGGACAGGCAGGCTGCCTTTTTGTAGCGGACTTCGGCACCGTCGAGTGAAAAAGCATCCCGGGCATACTTGATGCCGGCTGCACTGGTCTGCGCGCGTGTGGCAGAACTGCTTTTCAGTGCTTCTGCCCGGCCCAGTTCATAGAAGGCTTCGGCCCGTTCTTTCTCGCGGCCAACGGATGGCGGGCCGTTCGGACCGCCGGTCGCGTTCACCACATTCAGGAACGCCGTATTCGCCGCCGCCCCGTTAGCTGGCGGCGCAAGATGAAGCCGCCCCACTTTCAGCGAGGCCTCGATCAGCGAAGGCTGGGCGGCCAGTGCCGCATTCAGGAGACTGAGCGCAACATCCTTGCGCAACCCGTTGGTCACCGATCGCGCTTCGTAAAGCGCCATGATCGCTTCGGCGACGCTGCGCCGGTCTTCCAGTGACGGCAGCGCAAACACCTTTTGCTGGAACAGAGGCCCGACCGGCGACTGCCAGTCTGCTGCAATCCAGTCCGGATAGGCCAGTTCCATCGCGACATATTGCCTGTACGCTTCGCTTGCCCGATCGGGCTGGGTCGCTTTCAGCGCGTTCGCGAGCATGAGCTGCGCTTTTGCATTACCGCCGCTTCCGCTTGCGGCCTGCGCGTAGGCGTCAACTGACGCCTGCTTGTAAAGCAGAATATTGCCGTCGCCCGGACTCACCTTGGCAAGTTCCGCAGCAGCCACCGAGAGCGACTCCCCAAGTCCGAGGAAGACAAGGGTCTGGTCCGCCCCGGCAAGGCCTTTGGCCGCATCGAATGCATTGCGGGCAGACAGGCAATCCGTCACCCGTTGCGCCGGTGTCGTCGACGTCTCACGGCAAAGCTGCAGATATGATTGACCAAGACCTTCCTGCGCCCGCCCGCTGTCGGGCTTGGCGACCAGCGCAACGGAATAATATTTGATGGCCTGGCCGAGAGACATGCCGCCGCGCGCACGGTTTTCGTCAGCGACTCTCAGGGCCATCGCTTCCATCGCAATGGCTGCATCGGATTTGCGCTCAGGGCGACGGCTACTGAGCACCGTCTTGAAATTGTCGATGGCCATATCTGTATCGGCCAACTGTCCGCGGGCCTGATAAAGCGCGCCCCGGCGAAAATAGAATTCATTGTAGCGCCAGTCGCCCTGTGCCGATCCACGGGGCGCGAAAGGTGCCGCAATTTCCTCGCTCGCGAGCCGGGTCAACGCCTTGCTGCGGCAATCCTGCTGGCTTGAGCACACACTGGTGGCAACGAAAGGCGCGGCATTGGCGAGCCCCTCCAATGCGCTTGCATAGGCAAGCGAACGGTCAAAGCGAAACCCCGCAAGGGGCGCCTTTTGCCATTTTTTCCATTCCTTCTTGCTGAAACCGAGCGTTCCCCGGTCGGGGCTCAACAAATCCGTGTCGGTCAGCCGATTGAAGGACGTGCTCAGCAACTCTGCCGCTTTGACGAAGTGACCGGTAGAATTGGCCGCGCCGGAAGCCTGGCCCAGATAGGCGCGCGCAGCATTGAATGAAGCGATGCCCGCCTCATAGCCCTTCAAACTCGGGCTGGCAGCGATAGATTCGCATTGTTGGCTGATCTTGGATTCAGGGGCCGAAATTTCCAGGCAACCTGCCGTTGACGGCGCAGCGTAGGCAGGCATCGCAAGCGCGAACAACAGTCCGAGCATTACAATTCCGCTATTCAGTCGTCCCACGTCTCGTTCGCATTTGGTCACCGGAATTCCCCCTCTGGCTACCTTGCATTAATCATAATGGCTGAGTGCGCACCAAGGTCAACGCAAAACTCCAAAAGCGACTGAAACCTTCCCGGCATGCTTCCTGGCGACCTGTTCGAGCCGGATTTCGCCGGTGCCCGGCTAGACCATGCGTCCAGTACGAACCCGCCTTCGCTATTCGCGGAACAACCTATTGACAGCCGGTACCCCACGTTGCCTTCAGTGTGAGGCGACGGGCTTGTCGATACCTGCTCGACAAGGTCTCATGACATCAATGCATATCGAGCCGTGCGTATCGGCGCGGCCCAATACGGCTGGTGCGAATACCGGGAGAACCAGAACATGCCACTTCAGCTCACGTTTCTCGGCGGCGTCGGCACCGTCACCGGATCAAAATACCTGGTCGATACGGGTGAGGCCCGCCTGCTCGTAGATTGCGGCCTGTTTCAGGGCTTCAAGCAACTGCGCCTTCGCAACTGGAAGGATCTTCCAGTTGATCCAGCCTCGATTGATGCCGTCGTCCTGACCCATGCGCACATCGATCATTCCGGCTACCTGCCCGTTCTGGTCAAGCAAGGATTCAAAGGCCGGATTCATTGCACCGACCCGACATATGACCTTTGCAGAATCCTGTTGCCGGACAGTGGTTACCTGCAGGAGCGCGAAGCCGAGCGGGCGAACAAGTATGGCTATTCGAAGCACAAGCCTGCCCTGCCGCTATATGGCCAAAGAGACGCACAAAGGACGCTCGATCAGTTTGACACCTCGCCTTTCGATATGCCCGTCAGTGTGGGCAAAGGGGTCAGTGCGACCTTCCGGCTGGCTGGACACATCCTCGGCGCGGCGATTGTCGAGCTTCAGGTCGGGAAAACCAAGATTGTCTTTTCTGGCGACCTCGGCCGCCCGAACGATCCGATCATGCATGATCCCGCGATCATCCGGCAGGCCGATTACCTTCTAGTGGAATCCACCTATGGCAACCGCCTGCACGGGCAGCGAGACCCTCAGGATGAACTGGCCGAGATCATCAACCGGACCGCGAAGCGGGGCGGTACGGTTCTGATCCCCTCCTTCGCCGTCGGGCGGGCCCAGACACTACTCTATCACCTGTACCAGCTCAAAATGGCATCCCGCATTCCCGACCTGCCGGTCTATCTCGATAGTCCGATGGCGATTGATGCCACCGAAATATTCTGCAAGCATTCCGTCGTTCACAAGCTGAGCAAGCAGCAGAGCCGCGATGCCTGCCACATCGCCAAGTATATCCACGAGGGCGAAGACTCCAAGGCACTCGACCTTGATACGATGCCGAAAATCATCATTGCGGCGAGCGGGATGGCAACAGGCGGACGCGTGCTTCACCATCTGAAATACTTTGGACCCGATGCCCGGAACACGATCCTTTTCGCAGGCTTCCAGGCGGGTGGGACCCGCGGAGCCGCCATGGTCGCCGGCGCCGACAAGATCAAGATCTTCGGGGAATACCATGACGTGCGCGCAGAGGTTGCAAACCTCCATATGCTGTCCGCTCATGCAGACGCTGACGAAATCATGGGATGGCTGGGCGGATTTGAAACGCCGCCACGACAGACTTTCATCGTGCATGGCGAGCCTGAAGCGGCCGACACCCTGCGCCATAGAATCGAGGAAGAACTGGGCTGGCCGGTTATCGTCCCAGAGCAGAATGAAACGCGGGACCTCGACTGATGGCACCGCCTGGTCCGAAACCGCCCAACGCGCTCACAGCGCGCAGATTAGGGTTGGATACCCAGGATGAAGCCATGGTGTTTGTTCGTTCGGACAGTCCTGTCTGCCGGTCGGAGGGCTTTTCCGCCCATTCCCGAGTCCAGCTGACGAACGGCACGCGCTCGATCATTGCGACGCTCTACCAGACGTCGACCAACCTCGTTTCCGATCACGAAATAGGACTGTCTGAGGCGGCCTGGCGCCTTCTCGGCCTTGTGGAAGGCGGCCAGATTTCGGTCAGCCATCCCGCACCACTTGAATCACTCAAGATGGTCCGGGGCAAAGTGTTTGGACAGAGGCTCGATGATGCAAGTACGCGCGCGATCATCTCCGACATCGTCGCCGGGCGCTATTCAGACATCCACCTCTCATCCTTCGTCACAGCATGCTCTGCATTGCCGCTGGACCTCGCTGAAACCATCGCGCTCACCCGGGCCATGGTCGACACCGGCAGCAGGATCACATGGGGACATGCGCCGATTGCCGACAAGCATTGCGTTGGCGGCCTGCCTGGCAACCGAACCACACCGGTGATTGTGGCCATATGTGCGTCACTTGGCCTGACCATTCCGAAGACATCCTCGCGTGCGATCACGTCACCAGCCGGAACAGCCGACACGATGGAAGTGCTGACCGACGTCGACCTTGACCTTGAAAGCATGCGGCAGGTGGTCGATCAGGAAGGCGGATGCTTCATCTGGGGCGGCGGCGTCCAGTTCAGCCCCGCTGATGATGCCCTGATCCGTATCGAACGGGCCCTCGACCTCGACAGCGAAGGAGCGCTGGTTGCTTCGGTCCTCTCAAAGAAGATCGCAGCCGGGGCAACACATGTCGTGATCGATATTCCTGTCGGGCCAACAGCAAAAGTCCGTAGCCTCTCGGCAGCCAGCTCCCTGCAATCCCTGATCGAGAAAGTTGCGAGCGAGTTCGGCCTTGCAGTCCTGGCGCTTGTCACGGATGGCACCCAACCGGTCGGACGCGGCATAGGCCCGGCGCTTGAAGCGCGTGACGTTCTCCAGGTTCTCCGGAACGATCCGGATGCACCTGCCGATCTCGCTGACCGTGCCTGCCTGATTGCGGGCGCGTTGCTCGAACTGACCGGCAAGGCTCCATCAGGCACCGGTAAAGCGATGGCGCTGAACGCCCTGCGCACAGGGACTGCATATTCCAAGTTCGAATCCATTTGCCGGGCCCAGGGTGGATTTCGCCCCCCCGTTCTCGCAGAGCACTATCGCCCCTTTCTGGCGCCTGCGCCCGGCCGCGTCGCGTCCATCGACAACCGCCGGCTCGCCCGGGTGGCAAAACTGGCAGGCGCACCGGGCGACAAGGCGGCCGGTGTCGATTTGCATGTCAGACTCGGAGATACCGTGAAGGCCGGACAAGCATTATATACACTTTACACTCAAACGCCCGGCGAGCTTGCCTATGCAATCGACTATGTGACGGCCAATCCGGATATCATCGAGCTGACCCGGCCATGAAACCACTTCTCGTGCCCCTTCAGGACACAGCCCACATGCACGAAGCGCTGGCGCGTGCGCTTGATGCCGAGATCGCCGATACGGAGCTGCGCCGGTTTCCTGACGGTGAAACGTATTTCAGGTTCGACACCTCGCCCGCGGGCCGGGATGTCATCCTACTGGCGGGGTTGGCGCGGCCCGATGAAAAACTGCCCGCCCTGATCTTCGCGGCCCAAACGGCCCGCGCCCTCCAGGCAAAATCGGTCGGGCTGATTGCTCCCTATCTGCCCTATATGCGCCAGGACCGGATGTTCCGTCCGGGCGAGGCAATATCCTCTATCCATTTCGCAAAAATCATCTCAGGCGTTGTCGACTGGCTCGTCACGCTCGATCCGCACCTCCATCGCTGGAAGGCATTGTCCGACATATATGATGTGCCGGCCGAGGCAGCACATGCTGCGCCAGCAATTGCTGACTGGATACGGCGCGAAATCCAACGACCCGTCCTCATCGGCCCCGATGCGGAAAGCCGGCAATGGGTGTCCCGGATCGCCAGGCTGGCAGGCGTGGATCATGTCGTCATGAACAAATCACGCCATGGCGACCGCAAGGTCGAGATCACGTCTCCGGATCTTGGCCGCTGGCGCAATCACACGCCTGTTGTCCTTGATGACATGATCTCCACTGGCATGACCTTCATCGCCGCTACGCGCGCCGTGCTTGAGCAAGGCCTGCCTGCTCCGATCTGCTGCGCCATTCACGCAATCTATTCAGACGATGCCGACAATGCCCTGCACCAGGCGGGGGCCGCCCGCATCGTCACGACGAATACGATTGCACACTCAAGCAATGCTATCGATGTCAGCGCCATCCTCGCCGCTGCAGCGTCGGGCCTCATTTCAGCCCGATGACGGGTTCGGGCACGTACCGCATCCCCTGCGCTCACGAGTCTGCAGCGCCGCACTGGTACAGGACAGTCTCGAATGGCAGACTTGAGACATGAAAATGAAAAGAGTGACGTCCGCACGATCTCGGCCGGAGAATCGCCATGTCCGGCTGGCAAAACTGCTTTCATGGCCGCTGCCAGCGAGCCTCCTCATCCTGACAGCCAGCTGCGTGCACCCCGGCCAGTCGATTGAACCGCCCGTCCCCAGCGAGCGCGCCACGCTTACAGAGCCAGTCGAGGAAGTATTGGGGCCAACACAGCCGGCCGGCAAAGATAGTACGATCACACAGCCGATCGTGGATCCGTTTGTTGATGCCATTTCAGGCCTGGCCGGGCATGGGCTGGATCCGGAGGACTATCACCTTTCCCGTATCTTGAGCCTGACGGATGACCCTGTCGCACGGCAAGCCATTCTAAAGCAGGCCTGGACGCTGGCGGCGACGCATTTGATGCGCGGCCGGGTCGATCCTGAAACCTTGCTTCCCCGTCGCCACGCAGGCTTTGAGCAAATGGCCATGTTCGAGCGGCTCTCGGTACAAGGCGGACCAGCCACCCTGGCTGGCGTCCTTGAAAATCTCGCACCACAGCACCCGGCCTACATTGCGCTGCGGGCGGAGCTGACGCGCGAACGCAGTGCGATGGCAATGGCAAGCGATCCGGCAGAATGGGACGCGCACGCCGCCTCGGTCAACACAACCATGGTGAACCTCGAGCGTTGGCGCTGGCTGCCTCGCGACCTCGGCCAGCGTTACATCATGGCAAACATTGCCAGTTTCCAGGTCGAGGCGAGGCAACAGGATATTGTGCAGGAGGTTCATACCGCGATTTTTGGCAAGCTGACGCGGGAAACGCCGGTCTTCTCGGACAGCATCGAATTCATCGTCTTCAATCCCTGGTGGGAGGTGCCGACCAGCATCGCTCGCAATGACAAGCTGCCACAGTTCAAGAAAGACCCCGGCTTGGTGAAACGCCTAGGCTACCAGATTCTCGACACCTCGGGACAAGTGGTCGATCCGTCCGGGGTGGACTGGCCCAGTCTGAACGCAGTAACCTTCCCCTACCGGATCCGGCAGGCACCGGGCCCGCTAAATGCCCTTGGACAGGTCAAGATCATGTTTCCCAATCCGTACAATGTTTACCTGCACGATACGCCGGACAAGGGTCTTTATGACGCCGAACAGAGAACTTTTTCATCGGGCTGCATCCGTGTGGGCGATCCCGTGGGCCTGGCGGAATGGCTGCTTGAAGACACACCGGGATGGAACCGCGAGCAAGTTGATGCGGCTATCGCGTCAGGATCCGAGATGCGTGCGGACCTGCTGGCCCCCGTTCCAGTCCATATCGTCTATTTCACAGTGGCCGGGGATTCCTGCGACGGTGTTCAGTACCTGAATGATGTCTATGACCGGGACGGCGCCGTCATGAAGGCTTTGCGCGCTCCGTTACAACCTTAACCCCCAGCATATTTTCCCGGCCATTGCATTGCCAGGACATCATCATCGCCGGGAAGGCATGCACCCGTGACGAACATGGCTATGCGGTCCGTTCGGCACGTCATCGGAATGCACTATTTCCGATACGATAAAATGCTTCGTGCAACGCGTTACACCTACCCGGAATCTTGTCGCACGGGCCTTTGGCCCTGGGGGCATATATCGAACGGGACCCGGTCCTGTCTTGCACAGACCCTTTTGACCGGCGCTTACGGCCTAATCTGAACCGGTCTCCCGGTTTCGAAAGACAAGAGATCCTTGGCAACCCTGCTCTTGGCTGATGCTGCAATGCGAGTGTAGCAGGATGATTGCCTCCTGGCGCAAAGGGGCAACAAGCTCGCACTGGCCTGAAGCCGCTGTCGGTCGGGACGAGTGCTTTGAAACGAGACAGGGCACCCGGAACCCGGCTATCCAGGCATGCAAGGCGCGGTGCGTCTCTTCCAGCCGACCGGATCGTGACATCTAGACGTCCTCTTTTTCCATGCAGACGAGATGGGCGTCGGGCAGCCATCATTCAAATCGAACAATTATCTCGCGACCATCACCAAAAATTATGGCCAGAGGCTGACACCTGAGCCAGGTCGGCCTGGCCTGAAGCCAATTGCCTGCGGGATCGAACCCAGCCGCAGGCTGAACCGCACCTCGTATGACGGCGGATCCATAAAGGAGAGAGCTAACTTCCATAGCAAACGGCTATCGCTTTGCATTATTTTTTCTAATTTTTTTAATTCCGGTTTGGGTTATCGTAACGACTGCAAGAGCTGGGCAGGAGACCAATTCATGATGTCGAGACAAGTCGGCAGACCCGAACGGCTACATCTGAATGTGGTTTCCGACTTTGTTTTCGTCACAAATCGATCTTTACCCCAAGCGATCGCGATCGGAGCGGCAATACCGGTCGGGCCTTGTGGCTCGCAACCGCGCAGATCGCCTTGGGCCTTTTTTAGCAAATCGGGCGTTTGGGTGACGACTGAAGAATGTCATGGCGCACTCAGGAGCTCTCGATGAGAATTTAAGTATTTGGCATCCTGAGGGCGCTTGGGGCTAGCGCGCATAATCGAACCAGTCAGGCGTTCAGACCCCAAAGGATTGAACGCCGGTCCGCGCCTTGCACTCTGGCGTGGACAGGGAAAACGAGTTCCACCCCGGCTTCTTCAAATCGGGATTGTACGACAGGTCTGCACCCTTCGTTCTGATGAAAGGCCCATCGCGGCACATCTGCATCGCCCGCCTTGCCTGCCATGCCGGATCCGGCGGGATGTGCATCCCAAAGGAAGCCCTTCTCCGAATAAAAAAACAGGACAAAATCGATAAACCTCACTCGGCCTTTCCGAGTGAGGCCTTTCCTTGAACGGAATAATGCTGGAGCCTTTTTCGACTTATGGACCTTTTACTTTCCACCCTGTTGTCTCCCATGGTCCTGTTCTTTGCGCTGGGGCTGTCAGCGGCGCTGCTCAAGTCACAGATGACGATCCCCGAAGCTTTTGCCAAAGGGCTTTCTGTCTACCTGATGATGGCCATTGGTCTCAAAGGTGGCGTCGAGATGGCCCGCAGCGAGATATCGCTACATGTCTGGTCGGTTTTCGCTGCCGGCATCCTGCTTTCATTCGTCCTGCCTCTGCTTGCTTTTACGGCCCTGCGCCTGACCAGCAAGCTCGACCGAATCGATGCTGCGGCAACAGCTGCTCACTATGGATCGATCTCCATCGTGACATTCGTCGCCGCAACGCAAGTCATCTATGCGGCAGGCCTCCAGACTTCCGGATACATGGTGGCTGTTGCGGCACTGATGGAGGCGCCAGCGATAATGACAGCCCTCCTGCTCGCGCAGTGCGGGCAACAAAAACCACCGTCAGTCGCAGGTTCGGAATCCGGCGAACTCTATCGGGAAGTCCTGCTCAATGCCTCTGTCGTTGTCCTCGTTGGTGCGCTCGCCATAGGATGGATAAGTGGAGAATCCGGGATGGAGCGGATCGCGCCCTTCTTCGTCGATCCGTTCCAGGGCGTTCTCTGCCTTTTCCTTCTGGACATGGGCTTGTCAGCGGGCAGAGGATTGCGCCAGGGCTGGCGACAGCTGGACTTCAGCGCGCTCGTATTCGGCCTCTACATGCCGCTCATCTCTGCGGCCATCGCGAGTGGGATTGCCTGGGTCCTCCGAATGCCGACGGCTGATATGGCACTATTGATGGTGCTGGCAGCATCCGCTTCCTACATCGCCGTTCCAGCGGCAATGCGCCTTGCACTGCCGAAGGCCAAGCCGTCAATCTATCTTACGCTGTCTCTTGGCGTAACCTTCCCATTCAATCTGGCGGTAGGTATCCCGCTTTACCTGTTTATCGCGAAACTTATTCAAGGCTGAGGATGACATGATGCATGAGAAGATCCGGTTGGAACTCATCATTGAGCGCATGGCGATGAGGCGGGCCTGCCGCATTCTCGAAACAGCAGGCGTGCCGGGCTATACCGTACTACCCGCACTCTCCGGGTTTGGGCGAGCAAACCACTGGCAGCGCGACAGGGACCTGTCTGCAAGCCAGGATATGGTCGTGATCATTTCCATCAGTGATGAAGCGCCAATCGCGAATGTTCTGCTGGAAATGCATGCCTTGCTGGACCAGCATATCGGCATCCTGAACACGTCCCCGGTCCACGTCCTGCGACCCGATCGCTTTTAGTCTGGACTGGCGCACACGGACGGCTGGCGCAGATTGGATTTCGTGCGGACAAGCGTCGTTGCGATATAGGAAAATTGTATCGTAATGATCAAATCATACGATTTGAACGATGATTGCGCTGGAACCATTTCCTGAGGATCGACAACGAACGGCTTGGCTGTTCTTCAAGGGTATTTTCTATGTTTCTCCAGACATCTCGTTCTATGGGCCTAGCCGGGGCTGCGAGTTTTTTTGCGCTCGCAGTTTCTGGATGCACCACGCCAGCCCCGCAGGCTGCTCAAGCAACCTCGGCGGCAGCGGAGGTGGCGGCCACCGCGTCCAGTGGGACGCCGTCAGAGCCTGGCCTGTGCCTTGCATCAGGGCCGCAAACGCCCCGGGACATCGCAAGCGTGTACGGACTCAACCCGATCAAGTTTGATATTGCGCCTGGGCCCGAAACGCTCAACCTCTGCAATATTCACTCTCACACCAATGCTGAACACAAGGCACCGGGTTTCAGCGTTCTTGCGGGTGACAGATCCTCAGGTGGCTACCAGTGCAACGAAACGGCTGAGCTGACCGAGGCCGAGCTCGTTGATCCAGCTGGCGGTCAAGGAGCCTTCAAAGGTGTAAAGCCGGGCGATACGATTGAAGTCCACTGGGTCTACTCGTCCTGTGATGTCACCCCCGGAGAAGGCCTCGGATCATGTCTGAGCGATTCATGCGAAAACCCGACATTGCGTGTAGAAGCCCAGGCTTTCCTCGTGGTGAACGACACTTCGGCGATCAATTTCAATGACTATGTATACGACAATACGGTCATCAACGGCCGCCACCAGCCAAAGGCGCTGCCAGTCGGAACCGGAACACCGGTCGTGTTCAGGGGATCGACGACAGGCCCCGCCTTCGATCAGTCTACATGCTCGCCGCTGCAGGTGACATGGAGTGTCCGCCCCATGTGTGCACGAGTCGACATCAACTCCCTCAATCAGTGGGCTGCCAAGGGCAATGTCTTCAAAGAGACGACGTCCCACGGTGTGCGCGAACTCGTGACGGCACCGGAACTGCTATCTCAGATCGAATAGCCGCCTGTGCCATCGTTGCGTGCCGACAGGTCGATCGACCTGTCGGCACGCTATTGCTTGCGTCATGTCGCCAGACCGCAAGACGGCCCCCCGATTCGTCTGGCCCTGGCAGTGGATTCGCTATCTGAAATCATTGAGGTTTAAAAAATGTCACTGGCATCGAAACGCCTGTTTTCCATTTGCGCGACTACCGCATTGGCAGGCATGGCAAACGCACAATCCCTGACCGGCAATGTCGGTTCTGCGAACATCAATCCGGGCGAACAGGCCGCCGAATGGCGTATTGGTGTGGACGATAAAGGCTCAGCGCGCAGCCGTATCCATTATGAACGGGCGCCTACGGACTGGTACCAGGTACGGGCGATCGCATCGTTCCGGCGAGATGATGGCGACACATGGGACTATTCCGGTTTCACGCTCGAAAACTGGTTCCAATGGGCTGCTGAAAAGAGTGATGGCGCGGGCTTCAATGGTGGCCTCCGGTTGGCATACACGTTTGCAGATGGCGCCGCTAGCGATGACCTGACGGTCCGTTTCATAATGACCGATCGGTTTGCGGACGAGTGGGAATGGCGAGCCAACATGCTCGCACAAGTCGAGACGAACAATCAACGCACTGACGGCGCTGAGCTACAAAGCCGCTTTCAAGTCACGCGAACGGTTCCGCTCACCCTCCTTGGCACGCAAGATTGGCGCATGGGTGCAGAATGGTTCAGCGAATATGGCAACACTGAAGACCTTTTCGGATTCCAAAACCAGGCTCATCAGGTCGGTCCTGTTGTCAAGGCGGCGTGGCGTAACGGCATCTACTTGCAAGCTGGCGTCAGGACCGGGATCACAGATGGATCCGACGACCGTATGGCTAAAATCTTCCTGGGGCGAGAATTCTAGGTGCTTGCTGGCGCAAAGCAAACGCGCCAACGGCCAGCACAGCGTCATGCCGGCCAGCAAGGCAGCGCCTCACATCTTGCCTGCCGGCGCGGCAACCCCATTCAGCGCGCAGGGCCCAGAAAAATCAGTAATACGCGGACAAGCACGGCAATATAGTTTCGCCATGCAGGCACCAGAAAGGGACACGCATCGGCGAATCTTTATTCTCCAGTTTGCAGGCCTGGCTTTGAACGTCATCGACCACCTGCCGGGCAATGGATCGCCTGTTGACCTGCCGGGTCCATTCATGTCTTGCGCGCCGCACACGATCGCAGGCCCTTTCATGCCTTAAACGAGTGTGGTCCGGGCGATCACGATAACCACGTCCTGTGGATTCCGCTCCGGCATCCAATAAAAAAGCCCCCCTGGCAGGCTACGAAGGCTGCCTGCCGGGGGGGGGGGGGGGGGGGGG
>NZ_LADU01000140.1 GCF_000961795.1 Hyphomonas sp. BRH_c22 | reverse complement strand
GCGGCATAGCCCTGGACGGATGCTTCATAGGCCGCCCTGGCAGAGGGCAGGGCATCGTTTTCAAGGAGGGCCAGGCGTTCCTGGGCCGCGCGGACCTGAGCGACTGACGCACGTTGGCTGGCAAGCAATCTTGCCTCCACAGCCGCCCGGTCGGCGCGACCGGCATCGGTTCTGTAACCCGCGGCGCGGGTTGCGTCCCGGTTGCGGTCAAACAATGGGACAGGAACGCTGACGCCCAGAAGGAAGGCGGTATCGCCCGTTTGTTCAAACTGCCGCATGCCGGCACTTAGCGTAAGATCAGGAATCCCTTGCGCGCGCGCCAGATCCTGCTCTGCCTGCCGGGCGACGATGCCCGCTTCGGCTACTTTGATGGCGGGGTGTTGGCCCAGGTTGGCAGGACCGGGGTCGGCGGGCGCCGTCATTGGCTGGACGGGTGCCTCGAAGACCGGGTCGGCGCTTCCCCACAATGCGCTGAGATCGTAGCGAAGGGATTCCATGTCACCGCGTGTCTGTGCGGCCACTGCGCGCAAGGCTGCAGCATCGGCTTTCGCCCGGGAAAGTTCCGGTGGCGCGGCCGCGCCTGCATCCACTCGCTTGCCAACGGTTTCGCTGAGCGTGTCCGCCAGTTCGGCCGATTGATCGGCGAGACGGACGAGCTGGGCGGCCGCGTCCAGTTCATAGAAGAGCGTCACCGCCTCCAATTCTGTTTCGCGCAGGATGGCGTTACATTCTGCCGTTGCGAGTGCGGCACTGGCACGGGCAGCGCGCTGCCGTTTTGATCGCTTGCCGCCCAGCTGGAATGTCTGGGCGATCGAAAACGTTGTCTCGGTTTGATCAAAGCCAGCGAGTGGCCCGGAGCCCGAGAAGTTTTCTAGTTCCAATCCAATCGACGGATTGAGCCAGCGACCGGCCTGATCTGCGTCCGCCTGGCGAGCGCGTGTTTCCAGTGCGGCCTTGCGCACTTCCGGGGAAGCATTGCGGACTTCTGCCAGTACGGCGTCCAATGTTAAGGGGGCACCTGCCTCGATTGCGGAGACAGCGACCATTGGTCGGCTGCACGGAGCCGCGACCGCAGTGCCCGCAAGGACAGCTGCGATCAGGGCACAACATGCACCCTGCTTCAATGTATTCATTGAGTTAATTTCCTCGTGATGACCTGAAATATGCCGACGGCAGAGCCGTGGCTATGGCGTCAGATCAGACACGGGGAGGGCGGTAGAGGCCGAAGGGACCGGCGCGAGGCGCGGTCGCGTTTATGCCTGGCCACACGGAAGCGTCAGGAATTATGCGAGATACGGAGCTGGTATGAAAGGACCCGGCCAGATGGAAATGACAACTCCCGCATGCATCTACATGATGATCATGATCCGGGCTCGACTGTCCGTCTTTCGTGCGTTCTGTGCTCGTTTCGACGCCCTGGTCATCCAAAGCCTGACAGACTATCGTCTCAGGATCAATCGCATGTACATCCGCCGACGCAGGGCCAATCAACATGGTCGCGACCAGACAAGTCGCGAGCCAAAGTCTGATATTGAAGATGACGCCGAACAAACGCATGTGATGCGCCATAACAGTCAATTCTTCAAAAATCACTAAGAAATGTCACGCTCTTGAGGACTTTTACGCAACAGGGCTGGTGGTGGCTTACTAGTCCGGCAGGCATTTAGCGCTATCCGGTCGCCCGTAAATATATCGCGAGTCTTACGGCAGCGCGATCACAACTCCTTGATTTACCATGTCGGACTATTGGAATATTAATTTTGATGTGTGCATAGGGATCGAATGATCGGCATCTGTCGCCTCTTCCTCGCGCTTGTCGCGGCTGCACTGGTCGCCTGCCCGGTGATGGCCTTGGATGTCCAGAATCGTGGCGACGGCATCGAGGCGATGCTTGTGTCGAAGAGTGTTCAGGCAGCCCCTGGCATTGAAGATGTTCATCGCGATGCTTCCGGACCCGATTCGATGGAAGAGTCGTGCCCTAAACGAAATGATTGCAGCATTATCGCAATCAATCAGGTTTCACCCGCGCCCACCGTCTCTCCGCTGCCCGATGAAGCGAATTTGATCGCGATTCCGGCGGTGCAATTTTCGGTGGAAGAAGTCCTTATCAAGGGGTTCTCAACCGGTCCGCCGGCAGGAACATACAAACCCCGCCCGCAGACACCTCTCGTCCTGAAACAACGTTTCCTGATCTGATCAGCACAACAATCGCTCTGCCGCGCGCCTGAAGGCTCGCGGGCGGTTGCCTTGTTCTTCTGATTCAAATCCAGGAAAGACCCATGTTCACTCACCCATCACGCGTCTGGCTGCTCGCAGCGGTCGCCGGATTCGCATCTTCAACTTTCTCGGGTGCTCGCGCCCAAAGTCTCGATCAGCTGGAGGCAGAGCTCGCGCGCCATCCCGCGCTGGACGCCCTGCAATACCGTTCGGACGCAGACCGCGAACGCGCCACGGCTGCTCACGCGCTACCCGATCCGGTCATATCGCTCGGCATCAACAATTTGCCCGTTTTCGATCCGGTATTCGACAGGTTCCTGCCAACCAACAAGGCTGTAGGGGTACGCCAGCAGTTTCCGTCTGCTGCCTTGCGAAACGCCCAGTCATCGGGAGCGAATAATCGCGCCGCCCAGACCGATGCGGCGCGCGATTGGCAATATGCCCAGTTGCGCGCGGAGCTGCGCATTTCGCTGATCGAACGCGCGCGTATCCGGGAACAACGCCGCCTCGCGCTGGCCCGGCGCGAAAAATATGCCGAATTGACGGACGTCATACAGAACGAGATCGATGCGGGCCGCCCGGCTCTGTTCCGGCTGGCACAAGTCGATGTTGAGCGGGCTGATATTGATCGCGCGCTCGCAGAGCTCGACGCCGAGAACGCAGATATCGATGCCAGGCTAGTCGACCTAATCGGCGCGGTACCTGATACAGATGCGCCTATGCCGGTCGTCGCTGAATGGACGGGGGAGGCCGGCGCCTTTCACGCTGTTCGTATCGCGCAGGCGTCTGTCGGCGTTGCCGACGCCGGCGTCGATCAGGCGGCCGCCGCATATAAACCAGAATGGGGCGTGCAGCTAACCTATCAGCAACGTGAAAACGGGCGCGGAGGCATGGGATCCACCTTTGCTGGCGATGACTGGGTCTCGGGCATGGTGACATTCACTGTTCCCATCTGGGCTGAGAAGAGCCAGGCGCCCCGGCTGCGCGCGGCCAAAGCCGACCGTAGCGCGGCACGTGCCCTGTCCATGGCGGCCGCGAGGCGCGCGGCATCCGACTATGCGGGTTACCTGGCGACACGGCGTGCAGCCGTCGAATCGCTGGCGGTGCTCAAGCAGAAGATCCATTCTCTTGAGGACCAGCGAGACGCCTTGCTCACTGTGTATGAGTCCGGCGCCGGAGACTATTCCCCGATCATCGATGGCGAACTCGCTATCCTGCTCCTTCAGTCGCAAACCGCTGCCGAAGCGGCGCGCCGCGACGGCGCGACCGAGCGCCTCAATGCCCTTCTGGTGACATCATGAAAAATACAATTGTAACAAGTTTGCTCGCCTTGACTCTTTTGCTGGCCGCTTGTGGCGGCGCTGACCCCAATGCGGCAACGATGCGTGGGGCGGATGTGTCAGCCGATTCCGGCGGGGAGGTGCAGTCCTACACCTGCCCAATGCATCCGCACTATATATCGACCGACGCTGACGGGACCTGTCCGATCTGCGGCATGGATCTCATACCTGCCAAGGCAACGCCCACAGCAGGCAAGGGCAAGGGGGACGTCCTTTACTACAAGAATCCGATGGGCCTGGCTGACACGTCACCGGTTCCCAAGAAGGATTCGATGGGGATGGACTATATCCCAGTCTATGACGAACCAGCCGCTGGCAGCCGTATCACCGTGCCGTCCGAAATGTTGCAGACAATGGGTGTTCGAACGGCGCGCGCCCAGTATGCGTCATTTGGTCGGACGGTACGCGCATATGGAAACGTACAATCGAACGAGCGAACGGAATCTGCGTCGACCTCTCGGCTTGAAGGCTGGATCGAAAGCCTCACTGTGCGGGCGGAAGGCGATGCGGTTCGTCCCGGTGCCTTGCTGTACCGTATCTACAGTCCCGACCTGATTGCCGCACAAAAGGACTACCTGGCATCGGTCAAGATTGGCAATGACGCCCGGATCGCTTCCGTTCGCCAGCGCCTTCGTTCACTTGGCATGCAACCCGCCACAATCGCCCAGCTGGCCAGCACCGGTCAGCTCATTGAACGCGTCCCGGTCTATGCCGAAACAGGTGGGATCGTGAAATCTCTCGACATTCGCGAAGGCGATTATGTCAAACCGGGCACACCGGTCCTGCGCCTCCAGTCATACAGCGATGTCTGGGTCATTGCTTCCGTCGCAGAGAAGGATCTGCCCTTCATCGACACGGGGCTGCCGGTATCTCTCTCCATCCCAAGTGCACCGGAGGCGGCAGGGAAGGGTCAAGTCGACTATATCTATCCGACAATCGATCCGAAGACGCGTACGGCGCAGGTGCGTATTCTCGTCGACAACGCATCCGGTGCGCTCCGGCCGGGCGCCTATGCCGATATATCGTTCGACCTTGGCGGCGAAGCGCGCCTCTCGGTTCCGAGCGAAGCGGTGCTGCGTGACAGTTCCGGCGCGCATGTTGTTGTCGCGCTGGGCGATGGCAAATTCGACGCGAGGGCTGTTCAAACCGGTGTGTCCGCCCAGGGGCTGACGGAAATCCTGCAAGGCGTCAGGGCCGATGAAGAGGTGGTTGCCAGCGGCCAGTTCCTGCTCGATTCCGAAGTCAGCCTCCGCGAAGGGCTGGCAAAACTTAGCGGACCAACCGCCGGAGGGAATCCGGACACGCCACTTGACGAACTCGTCACCGATTCCGGAACACTGGCCGAGATCGACCATCTGACGGACATGGCCCTGTATTTTTACGAGGCGCTGACAGAAGGGTACCAGATCGATCCGACTTTTCTCGCGCCGGCGATTCAGACCGGCGACGCGCTTGGCGTACGTTTCAGCGGCACGAGGCTGGCGCCTGTCCTCGAGGGCGCCGTAACTGCGCTGATGTCGACCACCGACGCCACGGATGAGGTGACAACACGCAATGCCCTGGCAGCCCTGATGACTGCGCTTGACCCCTGGCTCATGGAAGGCGCGCCCGCCCATTACCGAGACGCAGGTCTTGCATTCTATCGTGAGACAGAAACCGGGCGCGCCTGGCTGCAGCAAGGGAGCGAGCCGACCAATCCGTATGGGACAGCCCAGGCAGAGAAGATCGCGTGGCCTGATCCCATGAACATGAATATGAGCGACATGTCGGAGGTGCCACAATGAGCGCGTCTTCCGATCAAGACCTTGCTGGCCGCGACCCGTCGCAGTCTTCTATCGCGAGACTTATTTCCTGGTCTGTTGCCAACCAGCTGATTGTGATGACGCTTGCGGTTGCGCTTGCGGTTGCTGGCTGGCTCGCGATCCAGAACACCCCGCTTGATGCCATTCCGGACCTGACGGATACGCAGGTCATTATCCGGACGGACTTTCCGGGCCAGTCGCCGCAAATTGTCGAAGACCTGGTGACCTATCCCCTGTCAACCAGCCTGCTTGGCCTGCCCAGGACGAAGGATGTGCGCGGGGCGTCGATGTTCGGAACCAGCTTCATCTATGTCATCTTCGAAGACGATGTGGACCTCTATTGGGCAAGGTCGCGCGTGGTTGAGGCCCTCTCGAGGCTCGGGTCGGAACTGCCTGCAGGCGCGACGCCGCAGATCGGACCAGACGCGACAGGAGTCGGCTGGATCTACCAATACGCACTGGTCGACAAGACGGGGGGGACCGACCTTGCCGAATTGCGCTCCCTGCAGGACTGGTTCCTCAAACTGGAACTGTCAGGCGTCGAGGGCGTTGCGGAAGTCGCTTCCGTCGGCGGCTTCGTCCGGGAGTTTCAGGTTCTGGTCGACCCGAACCGGTTGCGCGCGTTCAATGTTCCGATCCGGCGCGTGGCTGAAGCGGTAAGGTCTGCGAGCGGCGAGGTTGGCGGGCGGGTGCTCGAGCAAGGCGAAACCGAATTCGTTATCCGGTCCTCCGGCTATGTCGAGCGCAGTGCGGACCTGCAACAGGTCGTGGTCAAGGCCGAGGATGGCGCGCCGGTGACACTGGGCGATCTTGCGCGGATTGTTGAAGGACCGGCCCTGCGTCGCGGTGTGGTCGAACTGAATGGCGAAGGCGAGACAGTCGCCGGCATTATTGTGATGCGCGATGGCGAGAATGCGCTCGATGTCATCAGGCGCGTGAAGGCCAAACTGGCAGAGCTGCAGCGCGGCCTTCCAGAAGGGGTGGAGATTGTCACCGTCTATGACAGGGCGCCGCTGATCGAAGGCGCCGTTGAGTATCTCAAGGGAAAACTACTGGAAGAGGGAATCGTGGTTGCGCTGGTCGTCTTCATATTCCTCCTTCACTTCCGTGCAGCGTTCGTCGCCATCATTACGATACCGCTCGGTGTGCTCGGGGCCTTCCTGATCATGTCGGGGCAGGGTGTGACGGCCAATATCATGTCGCTTGGCGGGATCGCCATCGCGATCGGCGCCATGGTCGATGCCTCAATCGTCATGGTCGAGAATGCCAGCCGGAAGATGTCGGAACTCGGTGACACGGCTACGCCAAAAGTGCGAAGAGCAGCCCTGGTCCACGCGGCCCAGGAGGTCGGACCCGGGCTGTTCTTCTCCTTGCTGATCATTGCGGTTTCCTTCCTGCCAGTCTTCGCGCTTACGGGAGAAAGCTATCGTCTCTTTTCGCCCCTTGCGTTCACGAAGACCTATGCCATGGCATTCGGCGCAGTTCTGTCGGTAACCGTCGTGCCGGTCCTGATGGTCTGGCTCCTGCGCGGACGCATGAAACCGGAAAGCGCCAACCCGCTCAACCGGTTCTTCATCTGGCTGTACAAACCGATACTGCATGCGGCGCTGCGCTTCAAATGGCTGACGATCGGGCTGGCATTGCTGGTCATGGCCAGCGTCATTCTGCCGGTCCAGCGTCTCGGTACAGAATTCATGCCAGCGCTGTATGAAGGCGAACTTCTCTACATGCCGATAGCCTTGCCCGGCGCCTCCTCAACCAAGATGCGTGAAATCCTCGGTCAGACAAACCGGCTCATTTCGACCGTTCCGGAAGTCGAACGCGTTTTTGGAAAAGCGGGCCGCGCTGATTCCGCAACCGATCCGGCTCCCCTGACCATGATCGAAACATGGATCCAGCTGAAGCCGAAATCCGAATGGCGGCCGGGCATGACACCGGACAGGATTACCGACGAGCTGAACAGCCGGCTCCAGATGCCTGGCCTGGTGAACTCGTGGGGCTATCCGATCAAGATCCGTATGGACATGGTGTCGACCGGAGTGCGCACACCGATCGGTGTGAAGGTCACCGGTGACAGCCTTCAGGACATAAGCCGCGTCACGCGCGAGATCGAAACGGCCGTGTCCAATGTGCCCGGCACAAGGTCGGCCTTTGCTGACCGGGTCTTGGGCGGCCGATATCTGGAGATTACACCGGACCGGGCCGAACTCGCACGCCGAAACATCGATATGGGTGTCTTCCAGTCAGTCATCCAGACGGCCCTCGGGGGCATAAAACTGGCGGAGTCCGTTCAGGGACGCGAACGCTACGATATTATCCTGCGCTATGATCGTGCGTTCCGGGAAACCAGCACGGACCTTGAGAATATACTCGTGCCGACTCCGGAAGGTGCCCATATCCCGCTCGGCGAGATTGCCAGCGTCGCCTATACGGAAGGCCCACCCATGATCCGGTCGGAAAATGCAAGGCTGACAGGATGGGTCTTCGTCGATATCGCTGGGCGCGATCTTGGCGGTTACGTCTCGGATGCGAGAAAGGCCGTGGCCGATTCCGTCGATTTGCCTCCGGGCTACGCCGTGGAATGGTCTGGTCAATACGAACAGATGCAGGCTGCCAATGACCGTTTGAAGATTGCCATTCCGGCGGCTGTTGGTCTGATTTTTCTTTTGCTCATGCTGCATTTCGGTAAATTTGATCGCACCGCCATGATCATGATGTCGCTGCCTTTCGGCCTGGTTGGTGGACTTTGGGCGGTCTGGCTTGCGGGCTACAATTTGTCAGTTGCCGTCGCCGTGGGCTTTATTGCGCTCGGTGGCATCGCCGTTGAGACCGCCGTTGTCATGCTGCTCTATATCGACCAGCAGGTCAGGCTCGAACGACCAGAAAGCCGCGCACAATTGTTCGCCGCCGTGAGCCATGGCGCGGCCATGCGGGTCCGGCCGAAACTGATGACGGTGACAGTCGTTATGGCCGGTCTCACGCCGATCTTCCTGACGGAAGGGTTAGGGTCTGACGTGATGCGCCGCATTGCCCTGCCCATGCTCGGCGGCATGGTTTCGACAACCGTTCTCACGTTGATCGTCGTCCCCGTGATTTACTACATCTGGGTCGGACGAAAACTGGCCACACGGGCGGGATCGGATTCGACGGTTCCGGCCGACCCTATCGAAACGATTGAAGGAGAAATAGCATGAAAACGATCAAAGGCATGAAGGCGGGCATCATCTTGGGTGGGCTGGCATCGACGCTCGTCGCTTGCGGGCAAGCCCCGGACCCATACGCCACAGCCGCGAGACCTGAAACTGCGAGAGCAGGCCAGCCTAAGAACCCGGCATTGCAACAAGCGCTATCGGGAGAGGGTCAAGGTACGATTATATCGATTGGACCGGATGGTGACTTCCTGACAATTGGTCATGGTCCGATTGAAGGTGTTGGCATGGGCGCGATGACAATGGGATTCGAGACACTCTCAAGAGTTGATCTGGCGGGATTTGCCAAGGGCGACAAGGTCGCGTTCAGCGTCAAGCAGGGCAGGGACGGGAGTTTCCGTGTAACAGTCATTTGTAACATCGAAGCTCACGGCAAGGATTGCCTGCCAAAATTGACTCCGAACTAGATTGCATATTTGCGTGAATGCGCAGTTCGGCACGCACGGCAGCAGTTTAGCCCTATCAATTGGCACAACCTCCAAATCCACCGGAGATTCAGCGAATCAGCGTGATCGATCATGTCCGTCATTTTGGTAAGCACTGGCCTTCGGACACAAATATTCTGCATTTCGTTTGCGATTGTGCACTAGACAGTGCACTAGAATTCATAACAATAAATATTATCCAATAATAACAACGCGCAATGGCGGAGGAGGAGGGATTCGAACCCCCGGAGCCCGCGAAGGCTCAACGGTTTTCAAGACCGCCGCATTCAACCACTCTGCCACTCCTCCGGCGCACCGTGTTTGATATACTGAACGCCGGTTTGCAAGTCCCGATGTGCGCACCGGGGCATTCGCGTTTCCTGGCCAATCATTAACGCTCCCTTGCCGAGGTCGGCCAATCCTGAATGCCGGGTTCATTGGCTGTGCATCTCCCTGTGGTAACCATCAGAATTGAAGTCGGCAGAACAGCCGTCTGAAGCGACCTGAAGGTCGAGCCCGAGACCACAGAATGAGGTTCACGTTTCGCAATGCGTTTTACGACACAGCGTCGATCCGCCCAGTTTAGTTGTTTCCTTGCTGCCAGTGCAATCGCACTCTCTGCGAGTGGGCCGGCCTATGCGGGCCAGCGAAACCCTGCGCCGATAATTTATGCAGGGCAAAGTGCTCCGGCCCCTCAAGGCAGAGCGCCTGCGGCTGGATCACCGCAGCGAATATCGGCGCCGGCACCGGGCGAAGAAGGAAAACGCATCGCATTCCGTTATCCGGGGCAGGGCAGTGCAACGGCCACGGCACCTGCACCTGCACCGGCGGCGACCCGGGACTATGCGAGCACAAGTGTGCCGCAGATGTCGGCACCATCAAGCGCAGCAAC
>NZ_LADU01000139.1 GCF_000961795.1 Hyphomonas sp. BRH_c22 | reverse complement strand
CCGCGCGCCTGACAGCTTGTCTGCCACCGCCTCGCGGATCACAGCCCCGCCAAAGGCATCGGCCACGATCAGGCCCGTCTCCGGCGGGATCAGGTCCTGCGGAAAGTCCGCCATCACGGCAAAATAGAACCGGTCGCAAAACGGCATGTAGTCCCGCCATTTGCAGTCAGACCGGAAATCCGCAACGCTCGACTTGATCTCCACCATGGCAATCTCGCCCGCCGGGCCCACTGCCGCGATGTCCGCCCGGCGATTGTTCGCCAGCGTCATCTCCAACACGCCGCAATAGCCGAGCCCCGCCAGCAGGCGCAGCGCGCCGCGCGCGATCTCGCCGGCCCGGCTCGGCGGCAGGCTGGCATCAAGCTGCGTTAGGCTGGCGTCCTGCATGGCGCGCGCTTTCGTTCCGGTATTGTTCTTTTGCCATTCCTACGCCCGCAGGCCGCAGGCGGTCAAGCCGGGCGCAGGCCGGTGTAAAATATCGCCCGCCGGATGATCCATCGGGCGGCCTGAGGCGTAAGCATGACAGGAAACAAGATCACCGAAGGCAGTTCAGGAGCACGCACGTCATGGCCAGTGCCTATGATTCCAGCAATTCAGCCGACCGCCAGTTCGTCAGGACGGCGATGAAGGCCCCGATGCTGGAACAGGAACACGAGCTTGATCTTGCCCGCCGCTGGCGTGAGGAGGAAGACGAGGCGGCCCTGCACGAACTCACCACCGCCTATATGCGGCTGGTCGTCTCCATGGCGGGGCGGTTCCGCAATTACGGCCTGCCCATGTCAGACCTCATCTCCGAAGGCAATGTCGGCCTGATGCAGGCGGCCGCCCGGTTTGAACCCTCCCGCGAAGTGCGCTTCTCGACCTATGCCACCTGGTGGATCCGTGCGGGCATCCAGGACTATGTCCTGCGCAACTGGTCAATCGTCCGCACCGGCACAACGTCGGCCCAGAAATCCCTCTTCTTCAACCTGCGCCGCCTGCGCGCACAGATTGACGACACCGATGATGGCGTGATGACGCGGAAGAACACCGCCTGGGTGTCAGAACATCTCGGCGTGCCACTGCGCGATGTCGAATCCATGGCCTCCCGCATGGCGGCCTCCGACCGCTCGCTCAACGCGCCGATGGCGGCTGATGGCGATGGCCAGTGGCAGGATCTTATCGCCGACGAGTCGGCCATTCCCGAAGAACAGGTCATGGCCCAGCGCGATGGCGACCGCCGCAAGGAATGGATTGCCGATGCGCTGAAAGCCCTCAACGCGCGCGAGACGCACATCATCCTGCAGCGCCGCCTGTGCGAGGATGGCGTCACGCTGGAGGCGCTCGGCCATGAGCTGGGCATTTCCAAGGAACGCGTCCGCCAGATTGAACACCAGGCGCTCGGCAAGCTACGCAAGGCGCTGGTGCGGATTGTCGGCGATCCTGAAACCTCGGGCCTCATCCCCAACGTCTAGGCGTTACCAGCCGCCGCCCCCTCCGCCCCCTCCGCCGCCACCGGACGACCCGCCGCCGCCAGACCCTGACGAGCTGGAACTTTGCGGCATCGAACTCGACACGCCGGAACTCATCGTGCTGACCATGCCGCTGGTCATCTCGCCAATGTTGCGGAAGCCCCCGGACGACATATTGGTCCAGCCGGGGTGATAGGCGGCGGCCTCTTCCGGCAGCAGGCGTTCGAAATGCTTCGTCCACGGCTTTTCCACGCCCAGCGCCACGGCATAGGGCAGGAAGGTTTCATACCGCTCGGTGGTCATCGGCGGCGGCGCTTCGCTGCCCACTTCAACGGCGTTCAGCTGCAGCTTTTCGGCCGTCTCCATATACAGTTTGAAACCCTCGATCTCGGTGCGCACGTCCTGCCCCTTCCGCGTCGGCGCTGGCATCAGGTACATGAACCATACATTCAGCCCGGCAAGCGAGATCAGCACGCCCGTATGCCACCACGACCACAGCGTGGCCTGCGAAACCGCAAAGACGACAGCGCCAACCGACAGCAGGGCCGCAATGATGGAATAGCCGATATTCCACCTGAAATACTTGCTGCCGTAGTGGCTGGATAGCGACCGCTGGAAGGCATTGTAGGCCGATGTGAAGCCGGCATCATATGTCTTGCCGAAGGTCTTGGCGTTTCCGCCGCTGAACAGGGCGTCCCGCAGTTTCAGGTCTTCCTTGGTCATCTCTGCCGGCTTTTCCGCGCTTGGTGTGCGCACCAGCGTGGTTTCCTTCTTCTTCCCCGCCTCGATCGTCAGATGGCCCTTCACTGCTAGGTTCATCAGCGTCGCGATCAATGCCTTGTGGCCCGACAATGTGCGGTAATAGATCTGGTGAACGGCCGCCGGCGAATAGCCTTTCGGCGGCTCATAGCGCGGGAAGACCGGCCCCTTCACAGGGTCGCGCCCGACCCGGTCGAAATTGCGCCACGCGAAGGCGAACACACCCAGCAGTGACGCGATCAGGATGGCGAGGGATCCGTTGCGCTGCCACCAGCGGCGCGTCTGGTCGGCGCTGGACGGCGGCGCGATCAGGCCTTTTTCCACGCCCAGCGCCACGGTCAGGCCTTCACCCGATTGCAGCACCCGCGTCGTTTCGAAGACATGGGTGCCGCCGCTTGCACGATGCGTGAAGTCCTTTCCGGCCGTGCCCAGTCCGCCCGTATAGGCGTCCAGCGCCGTCACCCGCGCGCCGGGCGGCAAGGTGATCGTCGCGGTCGCGGCATCAATCGGGAAGTCCCAGTAATTGCCCGTGGCATTCCAGTAGATCTCGTCATGGCCGTCAAAATGGCGCACCTGGTTCCTGACGCGGTAAGTGATCTCGTATGTGTGCTGCCCGTTCTCGAGGAAGACATCAGCCGACCCGATCCGGAGGATCAGTGCATTGCCGTCTGTCTCTGTCGCATAGGGTTCGCGCGCACCGTTCCGCGTCACCTGCATGATCTTGTAGTCATAGGGCAGCCGGGCACCGTCATCGTCATAGTACCTGGGCAGGTTGCGCAGGATCCCGCGCCGTATCTGGTAGCCTTCCGACGTCACCTTCAGCGTTTCGCTGACCAGGATATCCCCGTTCGTGCGGACATCGATATCGATATCGAACTGGTTGATCCGCTCATCGGCAAGGGCCGCCAGTGCGACAGCCAGCGCCGCAAGCAGCGCAATCAGGATGCGTCCTAACACGATCATTCCCCCTTGAAGTCGACCGAGGGAAGGGCGCGGTCGGCCGTCTGGATTTCGAAGAAGGCCTTTTCCCGGAACCCGAACATGGCGGCCACGAGGTTCGCCGGGAAGCTCTGCACCCGCGTATTCATTTCCCGCACGGCGCCATTGAAGAAACGCCGCGCCATCTCGATCTTGTTCTCGGTGTCCGACAGCTCATTCTGCAGGTCCAGGAAGTTCTGGTCCGACTTGAGTTCCGGATATGCTTCCGCCACCGCCACCAGCCGCGCGACGGGCTGGGAGAGGGCGGACTCGGCTGCCCCGCGCGCCTGCGGGTCGTCGCCAGCGGCCAGCGCCGCGCCGCGCTTGGCCACGACATCCTCGAACAGCGAGTTCTCGTGGGCGGCAAAGCCCTTCACGGTCGTCACAAGTTGCGGGATGAGATCGGCCCGGCGTTTCAGCTGCACATCAATATCGGCCCAGCCATTCTTGACCATCTGGTTCTTGTTGACGAGGCCGTTGTAAATCACCACGACGGCCACGAAGACCAGTATGGCCAGGCCGATCAGGATAGAGGTGCCCATCATCCGCGTGTCTCCCTGCTGCATGCGTCCACGTCCTGTATCGGGCAATCTGACACGCTTGTGAATGCCTGCCGCCTGGTCTTCCGCCAGTGCCTCAAGGTTCAGGGTGTGGCCGATTTCCAGTTTTCCGGCATGGACATAGCCGCGCGCCCGCACATGTGCGCCTGCCGCCACCTGGCAGAGCGCCGCCGCGCTGCGCTTGATCTCCAGGGTCAGCGCCGATCCCGTCAGGCCCAGTTCGCAGGACGCGCCCTGTTCCTCGGTGCGGAGCCGCTCCTCCACGATCCCCTCAACCAGCTGGAACCGCGCGAACGTCTCCGGCAGGCGGCTCGCCTGCGGAATGCGATAGGCCGCCTTGCCCCACAGGCCCCGCCCCGCTTCGCGGGCCGCGCGTTCCGGTGCCAGCAAGGCCTCATTGGCGACGGATGTGTCCGTGTATACCCGCACCCGCGCGCCGCCGCGGGCCACCATCTCCCGGTTCAGCTACAGGTCCGGCCCCAGCGCATCCGTCGTCACGACATGCGCCAGCGTCCGGTCATACCGGTCGCGCGTCAGGCCCGCATAGAACAGCTGCACCTCGCGGCCCAGTGCCATGTCTTCCAGCATCCGCCGGGATTCCGCGAAATAGGGTGCCCCCTCCCGCTCCTTGTAGGGCCCGGCCGGCGCCTCGATGCCGATCAGCCGCACGCTCTGTCCGGTGTCCAGCACCAGCGCGTCGCCATCAATCACGCGCACCACGCGGCCACGCTCGCCGGGCTGGGTTTCGGACAGCGGGTTAGGCGCGCTGCAGGCGGCCAGCGCCGCCAGCGCCAGGACCAGAAGACCCTGCCACCCCCCTACCACATCCTTGACCCTCCCGCACT
Organism: Hyphomonas sp. BRH_c22; assembly: GCF_000961795.1. Classification (GTDB taxonomy): domain Bacteria; phylum Pseudomonadota; class Alphaproteobacteria; order Caulobacterales; family Hyphomonadaceae; genus Hyphomonas. The sequence goes on along the minus strand of NZ_LADU01000139.1, from coordinate 91,634 downwards.
GCCCTCGGCCGCCACCGCGACCCGACCTGTCATAGCATTCGCCTGCCCTACGAAAACCACCGGAAAGGCTTCAATCTCGCGCCGGCTTGGCCTATACGCTGAACCCGATGATCCCGTAGCTCAGCAGGATAGAGCAACAGATTCCTAATCTGTAGGTCGCGCGTTCGAATCGCGCCGGGGTCACCAAAAACTCTATTAAAACAATGTATTATAAATGTGCAAAAGTTAGACTTTGCTCACAAATGGCTCCGTGGTAACTATACGGTAACCGGAGACGAAAAACTCATGGTAAAACTGCGCCTTACGGACACCTGGCTTTCGGCTGTGACCGACGCCGGAGACTATTCCGACACGATCGAATCCTGCCTGAAAGTGCGTGTGGCCAGGACCGGTGCGAAGACTTTTTCGGCGGTGCGGAAGCTGGGCGGCAAGCCGGTGCGGGTCCGCATTGGCGCCTATCCCGAGATCGGCCTGAGAGAAGCAAGAACGCGCGCCGGAGAATTCCGGGAAATGCGCGCGTTGGCGCCGACGCCGGCCGCGCGGGCCGAGGAGGTGGCCGATGCCGTGTCCGCATCCGCTGCCAATTTCTTTCACGACTATGTCGCCGACATGCAGGCGCGCGGTGTGACATCCTATGGGCGCGTCAAGGGTACGCTGATTGACGGGAAGTATGCTCTCCTGCCCTTTCTGGTCGCCCGTCACGGCGGTATGCCGCGCGCCGGGGATGTGACGATCCAGGACCTGCAGGCCTGGATGGCAGAGGGCTATGCCCGGAGTCCGAACTATGCACCGCATCTTCGCTCTTACATTGTCACGGCTTGGAAATGGGCGGTGAAGAACCGTTACGATTATCGCGGCGGCGCGAGGGACTATGGTATTACCTACAATATCGCCGAGCAGCTTCCGACGACACCCAGGAACAAACCGGGCGACCGGTTCCTGTCAAACGACGAACTGAAAGCGCTTTGGCATGCGCTGGACGAGAACCATCCCACACACCGCGTCCTGAAACTGATGATCGCCATGGGCGGCCTGCGCGTGACGGAAGTCACAATGAGTCTCGCCGCGAACTGGCGCGATGGCTGGCTGCTCTTGCCTGAGACAAAGAACGGCAGGTCGCATCAACTGCCGATTACCAAGACCGCTGACCCACTCGTTGCGCGCTGTCTTGAACTGGCGCACCCGCGCTCGCCCTACCTTATGTCCAATCCTCGCGACCCGGACGAACCACTCACCATGGCAGCCATTTCACGCGGCGCGAAGCGCTTGAACAAGCAGCTCAAATTCCCGGACTGGAATCCGCGTGACCTGCGCCGCACGATGAAGACACATCTCATTGATGCCGGGATCGACGAACGCTGGCTCGATATCTGGCATAATCATGGACAGACGGCGAGCGTTGCACGCAAGCACTATATCCGGGCAGAGTATGCGGATCTGAAGCGGGATGTGGCGGAGGCGATTGATGGGTGGTTGGGGCCGGTATTGTTGATACGCTGAAATCAGCTGAGCGCGCCCTTGTTTCGTAATGCGAGGGTCAGGTGTTCAAGTCACCTTAGCGGCACCATTCTTTTCAAGGCACTAGCGCCACGGAATCGCCGGATGTGGGTTTCAGTCGGCACGCAATTGGCACGCAAACCAGAGCGCTAGTCCTTCACCCCATAGTCTCCGATGTGTTTTCGTATCTTGTTACAGGCTATGCGAAGCGAATTTTCGCTGTCATTTTCCTTATAGCCCACATACGTGAGCCCATCGTTGTCGCTGGCTAGTTTCACTTGCGCATCGGTCGGAACCAGCATGATTGAACGGTCCAGGCCAAGGGAGCCGAGCGCCATACCGAATTCGAGTACAACATTGTCGCGAGGTGCCTTTGCTTTCTTGCTTCGACTAACCAGAACGTCGTCGCCACGCATGATTGCTATCACAAAATCGGCGCGATCAATGGCAGCCTTGAGCTGACTTAGGGGATAGGTCGATATCGCGAATATCTTGTTCCACGGCTCGACTCCAATTGTTCCGTCTTCACCGAGGTTCGTTTCGATCTCGCGGACGACGTCTATCGCCTCACCGGACGACACTACGAGTACAATTGGTCGCTCATTAGCATTCGGCAGCATTTGATTCCGAAGATCCAAGCGGTCACTAATTACCTCTGCGACGTTCTTCCAGAAAGCGGAACTCGGTTCGGCCAGGGCTTGAAAGTCTTCTTTGCTCACCTTTAGAACAACACTTGGATCGACCGCAGTGAGCGTGGCGCTCCGCTTGTTTGACGGCCTTAGCAGCGCTAATTCACCTACCATATCGTTGACGCCTCGTTCTCCGAGAACATTCCCTTTGACCCGAAGTTCAAAGCGACCCATCAATATAAAATACACGTCGGTGTCTTCGGCGCCCTCCGTTATGAGGTCTCGACCAGGGTCAAACTGATCCAGGACTCCTACTTCCAGAAATCTTTCAACCAACTCTGGACATTCGCGAAGGACGGACTGACGACGCATCGCGTCAACAGCCTCTTTAGTTGGGCCAGAGGAATTCTGAAAACGATCGATCCATTTCGATGACATGATTAGTCGGAACCTTTCTACTGTAGGGGGCAGTTATTTAGAGTCTTGCAGCAAGCCCGTCCGTGAAGAGATCGCCAGAATTCTTTCTCTTCGTGTTCCCTGCTCACAATCCCAAAAACGAGGTCCGCAGCAGCTGCTCCGTGGTTGCTGCAACTTCGCAGGATAGACTTCTTAGCGCGTCCCGACGGGCAAAAGCAGTATTGCTTCAAGGTGGCGACTCGTTTGTGTTCGATCCAGACTGAATAAATACGAGCCCCCTCCGAAGTGAGTAATCGGTAGAAGTGGCCTTTTTTTTCGACGCGTAGATCGCGATTTCGCAGTCGATCTTGAAAATGAGGTCCTAGGATCTCGGCCGCATTCTCAGCGCGCATTTGCTCGCGAGCAGCTTCGTCACCGTGGGCCCAGTCATCCTTTGTTGGCCATTTTCTAGCCTTCGCCGCGCGTCGCTGCAGCTGAAGAAATCGATAGACGGTCATCCACCAAGCTTCAGCAGCCTGAAGGTCGGTTACATGTATGGGTTGGTGGAGGGACCAGGACAGACAAAAGGAGCCGTCTGAATTAATGTGTCGGTTCGGGCAACAATCGGGGAGTAATGCGGGCGCTTGTTCGCTGACTTTGAGGCGACTGCCAATGGCTCGAACCGATAGAGAGTAGGTATCTGTATGGCCGTCCACGGATCGAACCGGGAGTGAAAATACCGCTTCTTGTCTGCTTCTCGTGATCAAAGTAGCGCGCAACACTGTCGCTTGCTGGGCGACAAGATCCAAGGCGGACTTTCCGGGCTTGATTTTAGTCTTTGATGGCATGCGGGCGGATGACCGTCTCCGAGGCTCTAACCACGGCGGGGGAAGCTATGTTCAAAGACGCTTTCTTCGCCGTTTCTGCTGTTCCGTCGCCTTCAGAGGACAAAGCTTCAACGGCCTCATTGTAATCCAAGTTCGCGATTTTGCGGTTCTTACCGAAAAGGCCGCGAACCGCAGATGTACTTGCCTCATAAGCGCTATTGCCGATCGACGTTTCGTCTGACCCGCAGCGCATTTGCTCTCGTTCTGAGTTGCGAACCGCGCGACCGACGCAGCATCGAATCTGATCGCCACGAATTCCGAGTCTGGTGACGCTAACAGGCCCAAGATCGAAACCAATCTGAAGCCCTAACCCATCAATTGCCACCCCATTGGCGGCAAGTTCACCAAGCGCCAGATCGAAACCGCTGCGCAGAGCCCCTACACACAAGGTGGCGTCGCTAACAGTGGCTTCTTCATCCGTTGTTTGTGCTGTCCCACTGCAAATCAGGCCGTGGATGCAGTCGCCGATAAAACGAACTCGTCGTCCTTCGAAGTCGCTTGAAAGACTGGCGTCGAGTTCGGAACGAATAACATGGAGCGCGCGAACAACGGCCTTCGCGCCTTCGTCATCATCGGTATTTTTTGCAACGAAGTCACTGAAGCCGTCTAAGTCGGCGTATATCGAAACCGCCTCCTGCCGACGCGAGTTCTTTGGCGTCAAGTTTGAAATGTCCAAGTTCTTCAATGGTGGTGTGTGGCGGGCGAATTGGAACGTACCGATTGGATGGGCTTCGAGATCGTCGCGCCATTCGGATACGATGTCGTCAACAGATACATCGAGATGAGCCGCTTCTTGCGAGACTGCTATCTCTCCTGAGCTGAGAGGTACGGCCTGATGGTCGTCAATTTCCGGCAAGCCAATAATTTTTCGCGCTTGATTGGTGAGGAACACTCCAGCTTTCGTTCCAGCAGCTGCATGCTTTGCCGCTTGGTTTGCAGGCGAGCCAAGGAATAGGGGTTCTCTCCCGCCTCGCCGTCCATTGTTCACGGCCAGAGCAGTGCCTGTGTCTATCCCGACTCGAACCTTTGCATTGGGGATTTTCTCGTCGTCATCGCCAGTATTGGCCAAGACGTCGATAATTAGTTTGGCGACCGAAACGGCAAGGTGAACCCTGTCCGCTTCATTTTCTTCATCGGAGCCGTACGGTTTGTAACAGATCGCGTGGAGGCGTTGGTTGTGGAAGTCTACTCGGGTCATATCGACCCGATCAAGCACCCGACGAACTGCACGATAATGGAGATTGAGGAAACGTAGAGTTCGACGATGGCAAGTTGTACCTTCGTCGTCGGTAACATTCAACATGTCGTCAAAGTTGACGATATCTGCGTACAAATGCGCAGCGTTCATTCTGTAGGCTTTATTTATTGGAATGCTATCGAGCGAGAATTCTCGTTTGTAATCAGCAATTTCGACTTTTGCGACTGCTTTTATCGCAGCCGCTATGCGCTTCTTCGAGCGCTCTGCATCCCAAGTGTGTGACATATTCGGCTCCGATATCTTGTGGGTTTCCCTCGTCGTCCATAGGTAGAGTTAACCCAGCGGAATAGCAAGAATTTTGTACCTTATTATATCCTGATTTGTTTATGATATGTTCGCAAAATACGTCGTTAGGTAGATTTTGAGTACTTTTCATAGGTCGACAGCTGTCGGTCTTATGACGACAAGATTTGAGGACACGAACGTGCTCTTGGCGGACTGCGGTGGGGTAGGGGCGCTTTAGGCGCTTCTGGTGAGCTGCACCAAACCTATTAGTCCTGTTTGAAACATTGGGCTTTCAGCACGAACCAGGCGTCCTGTCCCGAGCTTGCTGTGCTCATCGAAACAAATGTCGCTTGAGTGTTTGATGGGTTGAGCCACAAGAACCCCAAATGGCCTTCTCCATGAAACTGTCGGCCGCTTTGATCAGACACATAAGCGCCGGAAATCAATGTCGCCTCTCCGGTGTCAACGGCGGCCATATAGGTGGCGTTACTCGTCTTGAGTACAGTAATTTTAAAAGCTTTCGGCGGTTCCTGCCAAAGAAACCCTATAACGTCGCTTGTTGCAGTGACACCTCGTGCGTCTACCAACATGCAAAAATTTGTGCCTTCGAAAGGGTTTTCATCGGCGCCAACCGGCGCTGCCCATCCTATTGCCAAAATGGCGCCAAAGGTTGTCACAAGGACTGGCTTGATGCTGCGCATAAGGATGCCTAAGCGGTACTGAGAGTATGGGTCACCAATACTTTCGCATGCAAGCGAGCATGTTGGTGGCGTGCGGCGGTGTTTCAGTTCTTATCAAACTCGTTCGGACATTCAGCAAGAAACTGCTGATGAGTATCCGCAAAAGTGCATACGCGTTGCCGCCAGGCTTCAGAAGCCGGGTGCAGGAGGGTTGTGAGCCCCACGATCTCTGAGTGCAGATCACTGAGGGGCAGGTGAAGTATAGGTTCGTGATGCGCAATTCGATTTCTCAGCGGTCTGATGCGGTCTAGCGGCGCTGAAAAGGACTTCCGATTGATGCCTGCCGGTGCGGGACGCGCAACAATATTTCTAAGATGCGTCCGCCAAAGACCTTCCGCGCTACTACTGAAGAATGGAGTCCAGAACCCAAAACTTAAACCTGCGATCACTTGTCCAGGAGATTGGTCCTTGCGCTCCATGGGTAGTTGGTTACGCACTTCTTCGATCTTCAGCAGTTGGCTGTGCGTGAGGTAGTTTGGCCTGTTTAAAATCCAATTCGCCCCATTCGTCCGGGAGATCACCCTATGTATCTGATTACGCAGAGTTACTTCGAGATTCTGTAAGGATGGGTAGAGCGCGCTGGATAGACGGATGTTCCACTCGTAAATATTCAATGCATCCCGGCCATGCGCGGCAGCCCACGTTTCGTATGTCGAGAAACGTTCAGGGGATAGAATGTCGCGGGCTTCGTCGGGGGTCATTGTGCATATTTCCGGGAATTATTCATTGAATAGTAGGGTAGGGTGGGCTACGTAATGGCCATACGCCCCGGTGTCGCCTCTGCTTTGCATGCGCCCGGGGTTATTTGTTTTAGGGCTTAGGGCGTTTGTGAGCGGGTAATTCAGTGCTCCTGCGCGCCTCAGTCTTCTTGGCCTTCTCTTCGGCGTAAGAGACCTCAAGTTCCTTAACCTTCCGGATAAGCCCCTTTAGGTGATAACGATTAGAGCCGTAGTCGCCTTGACTGGTGGTCATCTGCTCACGCTTGAGATAGCCCCTGTCTTCCAGTGCCTTCATGTTAGTTTGAATTGTTTTCTTTTTGATACCTAGTCTGTCGGCAAGCTGTTGCTTGGTTGGAAAAGGGACGTTGCTAGGATCAAACCAATAGCTCAGAAGCTGCACAACGATCATCATCTGCGTATTGTTTAAGCCTAGCCGATGCTGAGAACGTAGAAGCACGTTCGGCACGCCAGTGTATCCGTGAGACATGACTTGGGCGCCCCAAATCCTTGTATGGGACGATTGATTGCGTACTTTCTCGCCTTCTCCCTCAGCAGGCATGCGAGGCGGTTTTGTTTTGAGCTGTATTTTGGTCATAGGTGTATCCTTTCGCCGTCCAGATAGGCGACATACTGACCAAACTACAAGGCAGGCAAATGGGCTGGCGATCGCCGTTTTTGGCGCCACCATGATACTGTTATAAAGCTACCTTGGAATCACGATACTAGGATTACGTTGTTAGCTGGCTGGTTTGTGGACCCAGGTGGGTTGAAAAACGGCCACCAGGGTGGGGTCTTTTTCGGCGCCACTAAACGCTGCTCTATTCTACGGCAATCTAGTATATACCATGAAGAATAAGGTGAATTGGGCCGTCTGTCTATGGTCGAGCTCTCCGAAACTCCCCGGGTTCTCGAAAGCGAAATTTGAATTTCGACGGGTGAGGTGGTCCTGCTTTCCTGCACAGTTTTGCGGCTTTGCGATGGTATATCCAGTTTGTTGATAAGGACGTTTTCGTCAATTCGGGTCGGTGTCGTATGCGTCGTCGGTCGTAGCCTTACCAAGGTCGGAGCGAGGCCGCTCGAGGGCGCGAACGCATCTGGCAATTCCTCGAGGATGACTATTACGGGCAACCGCTTTCCTTTCATGACGGCAACTCATGCGTCATGCCGGAACTGAAAGCGTGTCCGCGCGGGAACATGGTGACGCAAATATACTAATCTCGGGCGCGGACACTATCGACGACGCCGCCGCTGAACATATCCTCAATAAATTCCTGACGTGCGCCGCCCTTGGTGACCGATACCCGCGTGTCGAGAGCGTTTGTTCAAACTCTATGCTTCAGGGCTTTAGGTCGGATTCTGCATCGGACTAACTTGAACCGATAGTGGCAAGGGCAGGTACGGTCACGTTATGCGCCCATCGCAGCCATTTCCACTCGCAATGTTCTGGATCTTCAGGGTTGGTCAGCTGAGTCAACCCGCCCCAGGATTTCCATCCAGGATGCATCCATAGCCGCCACAAGTTTCAGAAACTCAATCACGTCGATTCGGCGCTCTCCGAGCTCGATTTTTGCGACATAGGACTGTGGAACGCCGAGCAGTTCAGCAACTTGTTGCTGGGACAGTCCGGCTTCGCGGCGGGCTTTCCTAAGTTCCTGAACGAGCTTGCGATGTGCGGGAGTTCGAAGAGTCTTATTCACCACGGCACCACGGACAAAACCAGTTGCCCTCGTAATCCCAATAGTGGATAATCCCATTTTGGGATTATTTATGCGCGATCGTGGAGAGGAATGATGACGAGTAGAACGGCTACTCCAAAATTTGCACACATGTTGAGAGCGAATGTTCGAGGCCGAAATGGTCTCTTCAGTGAAGATGTCGCCAGATCGCACTCAAATGCAGTTAGACAACACGGCTCACCATAGTGTTCGCCTATTTGCTATCAAAGCATCTATTTCCGGGCCTTGCGCGGACGTTTGAGGAGTTCGTCGGGTTCAATCTCGAGGGCTGTGGCGAGTTGTTGGAGGACGTCGATGCTCGCACTATAGATGCGGCGTTCGAGCAAGCTGACGTATGTGCGGTCTATGCCTGCCAGGTGAGCCAGTTCCTCCTGCGAGAGACCTTTGGCCTTCCGGTGTGCCTTCAGATTGAGCGCGAAGATTTCCCGAATGTCCATGGTCCGAGAATGCGCCGGTTGAGTAGTATACAACCACGGAGTATACTACTCAAAATTGACATGCCGGAGATTGGGAAAGTGGACATTGCAGAATTGCTTGTGAACGCGGGACTGGCTGGCAGGCGCGACTCGTTCCCTTCGGACGCTGGGCTTGCAGATACGGTGGAGGCTGGGATCCATGCCTGATCGAGCGGCCAGACTGAAGCCCGTGGCGAAGTGGCAATTACAGTCGAGCAGCGACGGAGATCGTGGGCTCACTCTGCGATCCGGGCATGAGCTTGACGATCTTACTGGCGCAGAGGTGCTCACTGAATTGTATCGCGCCCAGTTTGACCAGCTAGTTCGGTTGAGCCGCATCCGGACTGGCGATGCGCCCGAAGCCGAAGACCTGGTCCAGGATGCGTTCGTGGCGGTCCGGCGGGCCTATCCCGACAAGGGGGTCGACGAGCTTCGGCCACTCCTGTTCACGGCGCTCCGGAACCTGACCCTCAACTACCTGAAATCGGGCAATACGAAACGCCGGCAGGCATCGGTGGAATTGTTGGGGAGCGACGACCGCCTCGGCTGTCCCCGCACGGTGACGCCGGAGACCCAGCTCATGGATGTGCAATTGCTGGCCATTGCCGAGCAGGCCATCGCGGCTATGGCGCCTCGCCGCCGGGAGGTGCTGAAACTCCACCGTTTCGAACAGCTGACCTATGACGAGATCGCAGAGCGCCTGTCTGTGTCACGCTCGACGGTCAAGAAGGACCTCGCCGATGCCATTGCGGAAGTTGCCGAAGCGCTCGCCCGGAAAAGCGGACAGGGTGTTTACTGGCCGACGGATCGCAAATGACGATGCAGGAGCCTGGTAATACGCGGGCTGCGAGACGTCCCTTGGTGGGGGAGTCTTTCGCGCTACGGGGCAGTGCGGCGCTCGACGAGATCTTTCGACTTCAATATGACCAGCTGCTTCGCTTCTGCCGGATACGGATCAGCCATGCTGCGGACGCCGAGGACCTCGTCCAGGATGCTTTCCTGTCTGTTAGGCGGGCCTATCCCGACAAGGGGATTGACGAGCTGAGACCGCTCCTCTTCACGGCTCTGCGCAATCTCACGCTGGATTATCTCAAATCAGGCTATGCCAGGCAAAGGCGATCGTCGGCCGAGATTGGCGACATAGGCGAGTCTCTCGCCTGCTCGCGGTCAGCGACGCCTGAGACGCAAGTCATTGATGCGCAATTGCTGGCGATTGCGGAGACGGCCATTGCCGCGCTGGGAGATCGCCAACGGGAGGCCCTGCGTCTCAGCCGGTTCGAGCGCCTGACCCATAATGAGATCGCCCGGCGTCTCTCGGTTTCACCGAGAACGGTGCGGAGCGATATCACCGATGCCTTGGCCGCCATCTCGAAGAGCCTTGCGCGTGCAGACCAGCGCCGTCCGAGCGAGACCGAGTAAAACACATGACGTGCAGCAAGGATCATCCCGGCAGGCTCGGCGAGGCCGCGCGCTGGTACAGCGACCTGCAGGATCCGGACGTCAGTATCGAGACCTGGGAAGACTTTCTCGACTGGGAGGGCGACCCGCATAACGCTGCCGCGTTCCGTGAAATCGAGGCAAGCCTGGTTGTTCTTCAGAGAACGTCCCGTGCTTACGGCGGGATGGGCCAATCCGATGTGAGCGGCGGCGGGCAGCCGACAGGGTCGGTCAGTCGATTGGTGCGGTCCAGGACCGCCTGGATAGCTGGCATTGCAGCGGCCTTCGTGCTGGCGACGGTATCGGTCATTGCGCCAATGGCTGTCTTTCGCCCCGAGCCTATCAGATATTCAACCTCTGTCGGCGAGCAGCGCAGCTTCGATCTGGCCGATGGATCGGTGATGACGCTCAACACCGACACGAAGGCTGACGTAACTTTCACGGGGACGCAGCGCAATGTCCGGCTGGTCCACGGGCAGGCCCTGTTTGAGGTTGAGAAGGAAGAGCGGCCTTTCATTGTAGAGGCGGGGAGCAGCCAGACAACAGCCCTGGGCACCGTGTTCGACGTGTATGCGAAAGCAGGTTCCGTTGAAGTCACCCTCCTGGAAGGTTCTGTTGTCGTGACGCCTGTTCCGGACGCGCCCGAATTGTGGGGACTGTTTCGTCCCGCCACCCGGGAAGTCGATGACGGGCGAACGCTCGTGCCGGGAGAGAAGCTGGTCATCCGGGACGATGGACTGGAGTCGGTTTCAGTAATCGATCCGTCTGACGCGAACTTGTGGCGGAGCGGTGCCGTGTGGTTCGACGACATGTCACTGGTGGATGTCGTGGCAGAACTGAACAGGTACTCCCGAATGAAGATCCGGATCGACGATCCAGACATCGGCGCGGAGCGCCTGAGCGGGAGCTTTCGCGTCGGTGAAGAGGAGGATTTTGTCGGGTCGCTGGTGATGATGTTCGGGTTGGAAGCGGAGCGGGTTGGGAATGAGGTCGTGCTTTCGCGAGGGGCGATTGCCGATTGAAGCTCTGAGGTCAAGTCTCAGCGTAGGGGGCAATGCAGTCGAGCTACAGGAAGCGAGACTGCAAAAACGACGTCGAGTCAGAGCAGTTTTGCCGTTGACGTTTCTGGCTTCGAACCGTAATACCCCGCCTTCCTACCCCGTGCCCAGATGGCGGAATTGGTAGACGCGCTACGTTCAGGTCGTAGTTCTCGCAAGGGAGTGGAGGTTCGAGTCCTCTTCTGGGCACCAGTAGCTTGTTTTCATTGAATAAATTCATTTTTCGATACCATCGACGGTTGCCCCGTCGCGGTGGCGTTTGGTAAGGTCCGGCACCCTCCAAAACGACCTGATCGACGAACTCATGCCGCTCACCGATTCCGAGATTGAAGGCTTCGAGCCTCGGGAACAGTCCTACAAGCGCTCGGACGGTCATGCGCTCTACATCTTCATCAGGCCGAACGGGTCAAAACTCTGGCGTATGAACTATCACTTCGAGGGCAAGCAGAAGACGCTCTCGTTCGGCGCCTGGCCGATCGTGACGCTCGAAGAAGCCCGCGACCTCCGCACCAAGGCCAAGCGTCTCCTCAGACAGGACGTGGACCCTGGCGCCGTTCAGCAGTCGCGAAAGGCACGTCGGCGCGGTCGTGCCCCGACCACGTTTGATGTGATCGCCGACGAGTTCCTGGAGAAGCGCAGGCTTGAGGGTCTTGCCGAAACCACGCTCTCGAAAAAGGCCTGGCTCCTCGACTTCGCGAGGACAGAACTGGGCATCATGCCCATCACTGACATCCGGCCCCGTGACGTTCTCGCCGTCCTCAGAGTGGTCGAGTCGAAAGGCAACTACGAGACTGCCAAGCGCCTGCGCACCACGATAGGCGAAGTGTTCCGCTACGCGGTGGCTACCCTGCGCGCCGAGACGGATCCGACACCGGTTCTGCGCGGCGCGCTCATCTCACCGAAGGTCAGGCATATGCCCGCCATCACCGAGGAGGATGAATTCGGCCGCCTGGTGCGGGCGATCTGGCGCTATGAGGGCAGGGGAGGAGCGGCGAACGCCCTGAAGCTCATGGCGCTCCTGTTTCCGCGGCCCGGAGAGCTCCGGCATGCCAGATGGGCCGAAATCGACTTCAACAAGGCGGTCTGGGTTATCCCCGCCGAGCGCATGAAGATGCGCCGCGAGCATCGAAAGCCCCTTCCGCCCGCAGCACTTCACATCCTGCTTGATCTTCGCGGTACGAGCGTCCCGGAAGATTATCTTTTGCCTGCCGTCACGGATCCCGAGCGGCCGATGAGCGAGAACACGATGAACGCGGCGCTCGAACGGCTGGGCTTTCCAGGCGAGCTCATGACGCCGCACGGATTCCGGGCGACAGCTTCAACTTTGCTCAATGAAAGCGGACGCTGGAACCCGGATGCGATCGAGGCAGAACTCGCACACGTCGATACGAGAGCGGTCAGGGCGATCTACAACCGGGCGCGTTACTGGGTCGAGCGTGTGGAGATGATGCAGTGGTGGGCGGCAGAGGTGCTCAGGCACACGAATGCATACTGAGGGAGATTTTCTGAAAGCGTGCTGGTTTGTTCGCGACCTGCCCGCCGGAGGCGGGGCTGTTCGGCCGGAGTGGACGTGTTGGTGTGGGGAAAGGCCGTTCTTCTGGCCGGCCCGGCTCGTCTCACTGAGGGATCAGAAAGTCCGACTTTAGGCATGGGGCTGGGGCTCACCGGCAGGTCGCGCACCCGCGCTTCCCACTGTCCTTTGGCCAGAGGGGTCGCGGGCGCTGACCGAAGCCTGCATTATGCGGCCTCGCCTTTGACCTCGCGCAGCGCGCGGTTGAAGAAAAAGCGGATCAGTTTGTCCCTGGCGGCTGGGTCCGTTAGTACAATGTCTCGCATGTCATTGTCCCGCTGGAACATGCGAATTGCGCCTTGGAAGAAAGCTTGCGAAAAGGCTGAATAGACAACATCCGGAGCATTGTTTCGAAGCATGTCGGTCATGTCTTCGTTGAGCGTTGCCTGATAGGTAGGCTCGTACCGGATGAAGTCGTTTTCAGTGAATTGGGTGCCATGACGGTCATTGAAGGCTTTCACGATCTCTGACAGTTCTCGCTGTTCGTCTTCTGTGTAGGGTTTCGCGCCGAATTCGCTGATGGCCTTCAAAGCTTCCTTGTCGCCGGGTGAGAGCGATGCGTTGCCCCGTTCCTTCTGCACAACCTTGAAGGCCTGGAGTCGGAGCATCTCTTCCGTGATCTCGATATCAGGCGGCACTTCACGATTAGGCAGGAGGCGCGACAACCATGACGCATAACTGTAGAGTTTCTCGAGCGACGTATCCGAAAGGCGGATCACCTGCGCAACGAAGCCGTAAAATCGCATATAGCTTTTAAGCAGCTGCCGGAATTCTTCCTGCCGTCCTTCGTCCTCATCGGCCACAAAGCGCTGCACGGCTTCACGGACGAGGCCTTCCAGCCGTGCGCGGTCACTGCTGGTAAGTGCCCCGGCGTAGAATGTCTGGGCAAATCTATCGATCTGGCCCCGGTCGAGATAGCCAAACTTGAAAAGCCTGCCTTCGAGCTCATAAACCTGATTGGGATCAGACATGGCTTCAAGCGATGTCGTTTCGTAGAACGGCCGGAACGCGGCCTGGATATCTTCCATGGAATTCTGGAAATCGAGAATGTGCGTGCGCTCCTTACCGGCTTTCGTACGGTTGAGACGAGACAGGGTCTGGACGGCCTGAAGCCCTGCAAGCTTGCGGTCGATATACATGGCGCAGAGTTTTGGTTGGTCGAAGCCTGTCTGGTATTTCTCGGCGACGATCAGGATCTGGTAGGTCTCGGGGTAAGGGGAGCCGTCGGGCTTGAATCCGTCGAAGCGACCGGGGAGCTCTGTTTCGCTGAACCCATTGAGATCGGCTTCTGTATAGGTTTCCCCCTCATTGTTTAGTTCGCCCGAGAATGCGACGAGCGTCCTAAGGTCTGAGTACTTCTCAGACTCGATATAGGCTTTGATCCCGAAATAGTATCGAAGCGCATGCTCGCGGCTCTGCGTCACAATCATTGCTTTCGCCTGGCCGTTCAACTCACGCACAACATGGCGTCGAAAGTGCTCGACGATGATTTCCACCTTCTGTCCGATCGCCGTTGGATGCAGGGAAGCAAACCTCGCAACCTTCCGCTGGCCCCTGCGCCCGCTTAGCTCCGGATCGTCTTCGATCGTTTTTTCAAGCTGGTAATAAGCTTTGTAAGTCATGTAGTTTTGCAGAACGTCGAGGATGAAACCTTCTTCAATCGCCTGTCGCATCGAATACTCATGAAACGCCTGAGGCAGCCCATCTGGGCCTTTCATGCCGAAACGCTCCAGCGTGACGTTGCGCGGTGTCGCTGTGAACGCGAAGAAGCTGATATTGGCCTGCGGCCCGCGCGATTTCTGATAATCCAGGATCAGATCTTCAATATCGTCACTCGACGTCTCTTCGCGCGTCAATGCGTCGGTCATCGCCTGGGCTGATTTGCCCGATTGGCTTGAATGGGCTTCATCGATGATGACCGCGAAGGTCCGTGCTCCCTGTCCGGAGATGGCCTTGAGGTGATCGGTTGAAAACTTCTGAATCGTGGTGACGATGATCCGCGCGCCCTTGGCGATAGCGTCTTTCAACTGCCTTGATGTGCCGTCGATGGTTTTGACGATGCCTTTGGTCTGTTCGAACTGGGCAACTGTTTCCTGAAGCTGGCGATCAAGTACCACCCGGTCTGTCACGATGATCGCCGTGTTGAACACAGGCTTATTCGCCGCATCATGAAGATTGATAGCCTGGTGGGCGAGCCAGCCAATTGTGTTCGACTTCCCTGACCCCGCCGAATGCTGAATTAAATAGTTCCGACCCGGGCCATTCTCCCTCGCATGACCAATTAGCCTGCGAACCGCGTCCACTTGCTGGAACCGCGGGAAGATCATGACGACCTCCTTGCCGGACTTCTCGACATGCATGAACTGGCCGACGATTTCGAGCAGGACTGCACGCGACAAGATAGCTTCGCCCCACTCTCCCGCGCGATAAAGGTACGCAATGCGGAATTCGTCCTCGACATCAGGATTTCCTGCGCCGCGATCACGTCCGCGATTGAACGGCAGGAAGCGTGTCTTGCCGTTGGCGAGACGCGTCGTCATTGAGACATTGTCCTCGTCCATCGCAAAATGAACGAGCGCGCCGCGCTGGAAGGTCAGGAGCGGTTCACCGGCCGGAGACCGGTCCTTACGGTACTGTTTCTCGGCGTGCCGGAAAGTCGTACCAGTCATCAGGTTCTTGGCTTCGATGGTCGCAACGGGCAGGCCATTCAAGCACAGGACAACATCGATCCGGTTATCATTCCGGACACTGTATTTGACCTCATCCATCACGCTGAGAATATTCGCCTGATACTCCCCGACGCGCTTGGGCTCAAGCGTGCTCGCAGGCCGGAAATAGCAGAGCGAGAACTTTATCCCGGGCACGATCTTGAGGCCCTGGCGCAGCACATCGAGCAGGCCGCGATCCTTCTGCGCCTTGGTAAGTTGCGTGAACAGCGTGTCTTCCGCGGAGTCCGAATAATGCGAGACGAGTTTGTCCCATTCTTCGGGCTGGCTTTCGCGTAGGAACCGAACGACCAGTTCGCGGTCCATCGCCAGCGCTCGGTCATAGTCGGTCTTCGCATCGCGCCTGAGATAGTCTTCGTTGGTAATAAGCTGGTCAATGAGGTGGTTCTGCAGAACTTTCTCACGGTGGACGCTGTCGGAACTGTAGGTGTTCATGCAGCGAGCACCTTTCTGAACCAAAGCACGCTGGCTTCGCCCTCTTTGAGCGTTACCTCATCAACGGTTCTGCTATGGCGAATGCTGTTACGCAAATCGGCGAGTTGAGAGAATTTCTGGCCAAGCGCTTCCTTGCTTTTGAAACGCTCAGCAAAGCGCTCCCAAAGCCCTTTTGACAGGATTGTGTCCTGGACTTCGCGCAGATCGAAATGTTCGAGCACGCCGTCGGCTTTGCCGAACCGGTCAGCGCTCAGGGCGGCGTTTTTCCTAAGCGCCCGTTGGATGCGATCTTGTACATTGGCAAGAAGGTGCGGGGGCAGAACTGCCGGATCATTTTGGACAGAATCGACAATCACCTGCCGAAGCGCCAGCTCGATTTCCTCAATGGACGCGTCGAGTGCGCGCAAATTGGCAGGTAGATCGAGGCGTTCCTTTATTAGAAGGTTATCGATACCGTCGAGTAGCGTCCGGTGACGTTCAGAGATAAAATCTTCGTAATCGTCCGGCGTGAAAGAGGGCCTCAGCAAGATGTCTAGAGCCGTCTTGCTAATGAAATGAGACTCAAGGATCGCGAGAACTGCCGCCTCTCCGTTTTCGGCGATCAGTTCTGGAAGGTACTCGTTTGGAAGCTTCTCGCGAATGACGTTTCTGTTGGTATCGCTAGTCAGCGGAGAACGATTGAGAATGGAATTGATAGCTGGGCCAACCTTATTGTCACGTCCCCACCAGGCCGGAACGATGTGATGGTCATCAAGATCACCATAAGGCGGAACGTCACCGCTCATCCAGTCTCGTGCGCCCGCCAAAACGAACAAATTGAAGATGGCGCTGTAAATCGACGAGCCGCGTTTCACTTCGCTGCGCATATCTATGGACCGGTATGATAGGGCAAATTCGTCGATCAGGTCGGGCTTGGCTTCTTCATTGGCCAGCCATTCGCGCATGGCGGTGAAGTCCCTCGCTGCAGTCGACTCGACCGAACTCGAGTACCGGGAGAGGAACACTGACGCCCAATACCATAGGCGGACTTTGCGTCTCGCAGAGAGTTGGCGCTTCGCAGGTTGTAAGCTGACGAGCGTATTGATTGCTGCAAAAGCCGGAACGATCGACGCATACGGAATGTAGGCTTGGCCGACCGCGCCGTATTCCTGAGGATGACGAAGCAGCGCGATCACCCGTTCCAGCGCATCGACCGCCTGGTTCCAGAGCGTGACGAATTCTGAACTGTCCGCGACGAGAATGTCTTGCCTGCGCGTGCCGTCCGGCAACCGAACTGGCTTCTCGACACCGGGCTGTAGGAAGTAGAGATATTTCGGTGAGCAATAGCTTTGCCGCAGGATCGACATCACCTGCAGGATGTAGACATTCATTTTCGGCGTTTCGACAAAGCCTAGCCGGTCCCGCGCCTCGCGGTACATGTGCTTGAGCTGGATGTCCTTTGGCTTCATCAGAGCGTTCAGCAGGTCGAACACGTCGAGCTGAATGCCTTTGCTGTTGATCTGTGTGAAGATGTCACAGACCTTCTCGACACCGATCTCCTTGTCGAGTTCGACATGGGAAATCTGATAATTCGTTAGAGTGTCGTTGATGTCTTTTCCAAAGGGCTTCGCGTTGGACGCATTTTGCAAAGCGACTTGTCGGCCTTGCTCGTCGGTCGCTTCATCCGCTCGGCGCTGCCAGTACTTGCCATATGCCTCTGCCCACTCAAAAAGTTCGTAACCCCCTTCACTAATAACGCTCAATGGAAAGATGTTTCGTTCGAATTGAAGCTCGGGCGTCGACAGCAGGGTTGAGCTCTTTTGCGACATCCATTCGTAACCGAACGCATCATCGGTTTCGCCGGCCATGAACTTGTCAATCTGTATATAGTAGATTGCGAGCTTCTTGCGGTTCGGCAGAGGCATGTCGGGCGCAAGGAAAGCATAATGCATCGCCGTGAGGCGCTGCTGGCCGTCAAGAACGATGTATTCGGGCGAGCCGCCGCCCGCGTAGCCATAGAGGCCTTCGCAGGCGAGCAGCTTGATATTCTGGTCTTTCGCCTTCCAGAGTAGAAGGCTGCCGATATAATAGTCCGAGAATATGGACCGCATCAGGTCGCGAATGTCCCAGGGCGCCCATTCGAATTCACGCTGGAAGTCCGGGATCACGAACCGGCCTTCGCGTATGCGCCCAATCAGCGTGTTGAGGCTGACATGGTCTGGTTTCTGAGCGTCTTTCATGCGCGCATCTCCGATTCGATGGCGTCGAGGCGCCGGTCTGTTTCTCCCTTGCGGGTGTATTCGGAAACATCGATCTGGCCGGTTACGGCGGCGGTGATGAGGGCCGCGCGGTATTCGCGCAGGCGGTCGATGGATTCTAAAGTTTTGCCTTGAACCGCTCTGAGCTGGGCGGTTTCGCTTTCGATGCGTGATACGATTGCGAGTTGCTCTTCTCTGGCCGGCACTGGCAGGAATACTGGAGCAAATCTAACAAATCTGAACCGTGGTGCTCTCTCACGAACGGACGGACAAAGCACGAATATGTAGTTGCGGCGGGCCATGCACCTTAGGGCGTAGGCGTAGAATTTTGGAATGACTCCCTCGCTGCGCGGTCTGCAAACGGCATACTCACCCGTCGACTTACCATCGTCTTCCGAGACGCCGATAGCTCCCGCAAAAGCATCCATAGTGTGGATGACGAGATCGCCTTTGCAGATGTGCTGATAGCCGACTTCCAATTCGGCAAATGTGTATCCTTCAGTCCGGCGTCGAGAACGCAGGCAAACCTGACCATCGCGGAACGCCGTGATGACCTCATCTTCTACTTCGACAGGACGCTTCATTTCTTCGAACAAGAATTTCGCGCGAACGAGTTGCCAGTCAGTCGGTATCTCTGAAAGCCATGGACTATCGACCGATGTTCGTGCGCGGTGCGGGTCTTCCGCCCCAGTGGCCAAGAGATCAGCGATATCTGTAATCTTCTGTTTCAGTGCCGCAACAAGCGCCTGCTTCTTCTCCACCAACTGGTCGATGCGGGCGGTTTCGCGGTCGAGGAAGTCGGCGATGGCGCGCTGTGTCTCCCGGTTGGGAAGTGGGACCGGGAATTGCAGCAAATCTGAAGGCGTAAGATTTTGCCTTACGCCGCCGCCCATGCCGTTGAAAATGTTGTTGATATATGCCGCATAAAAAAACCAATAATAAAACTTCGACGCAGCCTCGGCGGAATTTTTCACAAGACGGATATAGGCGGGGCTCATAATTCCACGCCGAGGCACGTAGCCCACTCTGCTTGTCCTGATGTTTTCAAGATCGATGAGCTTAAAAACTAAATCATCGGATTCAAATATTTGATATGTTGAATAATCGGAAGATTGCAGACCTTCGATGTCGTCCAATGACCGATCTATGACGCCTGAAAGTGTTAAGGCGAGCCTGTGATTTTCTTTCATGCCAGCGTTCGGTTCTTTGGCGTATCGAAAGATTCGCTTTGCTGGCAGCGACGCCCATTTGTACGTTGCCGCGAACTGTTCGAGGAAAGGTAGCGAAGTCATGCGGCTACCCTCCAGGCCGGCATCTGCTGCCAGTTTGCGGGGAAACCCATAGCAGCGGTGTCGGCGAGTGGGGTTTCATCTATCAGCGTGATGAGCTTTCGCCGCCAGTCTGAACCGGGGGCGATAATGCCGATGAGATAGCCGATGGTGGCGAGCGTATTGTAGAGGCGGCGGCTTGCGCCCGCGTTCATGGCGAGCTTCAATGCGCCGGGCGACTGGGGCAGCTTCATCGTCACCGTGAACTGCTTGTTCCAGAGGCGGCCATGATGGGCGCAGATATTGCGCACATGGGCGAGATGGTGGGCGAGCGAGATGAGCACTTTCTCGTCCAGCCCATAGGGCTTCGCAATGGCCTGACGGTCCGCCCTGAGTTTCAGATTGCCGAGCCATTTCGACAGCTGACCAAGCGACATGACCTCCGCCGCCATCCAGATGGGCGGCAATTCCGGATCGTCATACTTCGCGCGATAGTGTTCGATGAACGTATCGCGGGAGCGCTCGATTTCGCTGATCAGGCTGGCGAGCGCTTTAGCGTAGTGGTCTTGGCGTCCATACAGGGTGCCGTCGATATAGCCATGCGGTTCGTACTTGACGGCGAGATGGTGCGCCCAAGCGCCTCGCAGCGAGACCTCGATCCGTTCCACCGCGTCCATGACATGCAATCGAAGCTGGCGGTCGAAGACATAGAGGGCGACGGCGTCGTCGAAGCTCGCGCCATTTCTGAAAGCGTGGTCGCCATCGGCTTCGGCTGCGGTTTCAAAGGGCAGCCAATACGCACGGAGCCTGTAATAGCTGATATGACGCAGATAGTGCTCCGCCCGCGCGCGGTCGGGCACGGCCATGCCCCGGCGCTCGATCAGGGCGATCTGGTCAGCAATGGAAAGGGCGGGCTTGGCGAATTTCATGCGCGCACCGCTTTCAATGAAAACAAGGCCCTAAAACGAAGAAACCCGCCAGGGTGCGCAGTGCGGAGCCGAAGCTCCGCCCGAGGCGTGGCGGGTCTTATTGAGTTGATATATGTCCCAACCTGCTTAACATGGCAATAACCCTGAGCATCAAATTTGCGTGACCTCACGTCACCACCTCCTTGAGGAGGGCCGCGATTTCGGCTTCCAGCGTCTTGAGCTCGCCGTCGATCTCTTCGAGAGGGCGCGGCGGAGTGTAGGTGTAGAAATAGCGGTTGAAATTGATCTCATAGCCAACCCGTCCAACCTGCTTGTCGGCGTCGTCGACGTAGGTCTCGTCGACCCAGGCGTCCGGCGCGAAGGGTTTGACTTCCCTCGCAAAATAGGTGTGCCACTCCTCTTTCAAGGGCACGAGCTCATGGTCGCGAAGTCGGGTGTCAGGTTCCGGATTTCCATCCTTGTCCCGGCAGATTTCTGCGGTCTCATCGCGCGATCCGAGCGCTTCGATAATCGCTTTTATGACGGGCGCTCCGGCGTTCACATCAGCGGATTTCAACGCCTTTTTCAGACCCTTCAGGAAGGCGGCGCGGTCCATGAAGCTCTTGTCCGAGAGGGCGCCGGCGATTGCGGCCAGAATCGCGTCTTGATCGGCTGAATTGAGCCTTTCGAACGCCTTCTGAGATTTTAGCACATCCAATGTCTCCGGCGTTATGTCGAACCGAAGTTTGAGCGGGCGCTCGACCCTGATTTCCCGGTAGCCGAAATCCGTCGTGTCAAAGATCTTGGCGACCTTGCCTGCGCCGCTTTCCCCATTCAGGAAGTCGGCATAGAGCCGGACAATCTGGTCGCGCGCCGTTTCGGGGATTTCCCGTCGCTTGGAGCCGAGTGATTTGCGCATGCCGGTCCAGAAGCGCTCGCCCGACGCGTCGATCAGCTGGACCTTGCCCTCGCGCGCCTTCGGCTTGCGATTGGTCAGGAGCCAGACATAGGTCTGGATGCCTGTATTGTAGAAAAGGTCTGTCGGAAGGGCGACAATCGCCTCGACCCAGTCATTCTCCAGCATCCAGCGACGGATCTCGCTTTCCCCGGACCCGGCGCCGCCCGTGAAGAGCGGCGAGCCGTTCATGACGATGCCGATGCGAGAGCCGTCCTCGTCATCACGCATCTTGGAAATCATATGCTGCAGGAAGAGGAGCTGGCCGTCGGAAATACGCGGGGTGCCCGCACCGAACCGCCCGGCATGCCCGAGATTGGCGGCTTCGGCCTTGATCGGGTCCTGGTACTTCTTCCAGTCAACCCCATAAGGCGGATTGGACAGCATGTAGTGGAACTTGCGGTTGCCGTGCGCATCATCGGTCAGAGTATTGCCGAAGGCGATCTGATCGGGATTGTGACCGGTGACCAGCATGTCCGACTTGCAGATGCCAAAGGACTCGCCGTTGAGCTCCTGCCCGAATAGCTCGACGCGGATCGAATCGTTGAACCGCTTCAAGGCTTCCTCGGCGAGGGCGAGCATGCCGCCTGTGCCGCAGGCCGGGTCGTAAATCTGCCTGATGATGCCGCGCCGGTGCAGCTTGGTGTCGTCGTTGGCGATCAGCAGTTCGACAATCAGCCGGATCACCTCGCGGGGCGTGAAATGCTCCCCCGCCGTCTCATTTGAGATTTCCGAAAACCGCCGGATCAGCTCTTCGAACAAATAGCCCATCTCAATGTTGGAGACAGTATCCGGGTGAAGGTCGATCTCGCAGAATCGCTCAAAGACCTGCCAGAGGATTTTGCCATCATTCAGACGCTTCAACTGTTCCGTGAAGAGGAACTTCTCAAGAAAGATGTCGCGCACATTGGGCGAGAAACAGCGGATATAGTCGATAAGGTTCGCATGCAGCTGCCGGGCGTCCTGTCCGCGCAGCTTGTCAAAGGTAAGCTCTGACGTGTTGTAGACCTTGATCCCGTCGCCGGCCGCGCCGAACAAGATCATGTCCTGTGTCTCTTCATCGACGCCCTTGGGCAGCGATTTGTGGGCGGCGAGCACCGCTGCCTTGGTCGGCTCCAGGATACAGTCCAGACGGCGCATTACCACGAAAGGCAGAATGACTTTACCATACTCAGATTGCTTGAAATCGCCGCGAAGGATTTCGGCGATGGACCAGACAAACCCGCTGAGCGATTTGATGTCAGGCGAGGTGTTGGCCGTCATGTCGTCTTGTTCCTATTATTTCGCTTGCGCGCATCTTCATCGATCCATGCGTCGATCTCGCTTTTTCGGAATCGCCAGGAACCGCCGACCTTGAATGCCGGTATCTTCTGCTCGGAGGCCAGCCGATAGGCTGTTTTCTCCGTAATGCGTAGATATTCCGCCACTTCCTTGATGGTCAGAATGTCGGTTTCCATGGCCGCCCCTCATGCCGAAATAGGCGCATTTGAGAAAATTAGGCAGAATCGGGAAGTGGTTCAACGCTTAATCTTCGCCAATGCACGCAAAAGTAGGGGGAGGCCTCGTCATGCCAGCCAGGTATCGCCCGCCTCAATATCTCTCCCAAGCAGTCGGAAGTGGGCGGACGGTACGTCTGCCAGAGCGCGGTCCCCGCACAAGGGGGCGGGGCTTTGTCGTGCGCGAGCGTCTTTAGGCTTCCTACCTACGGCCATCCCCTTGCGCGGCGCCCTGTCACGCTCCGGCTGAGCACCTTTTCGCCGCCCACCCCCGCCTGATGCGGGAAAGAAAGCCTGGCGGCGCAAAGGAGACTGACATGACTGACCAATTCACATCCGATGATCACGCTGGACCAGCTTCCGCGCTCGACGCACCTAGCCGTCCCCGCATCTACGTGGCCTGCCTT
Source organism: Hyphomonas sp. BRH_c22 (assembly GCF_000961795.1). Lineage (GTDB taxonomy): Bacteria > Pseudomonadota > Alphaproteobacteria > Caulobacterales > Hyphomonadaceae > Hyphomonas. Next base: position 68,595 of record NZ_LADU01000139.1, on the reverse strand, counting down.
GCCGCCTACAATAATGGCCGCCTGCACGGGGCATGGATCGATGTCACCAACCCGGACGAGGTTTCGGAACAGGTGCGCGGCATGCTCGCCGCGTCGCCCGAACCAGACGCCGAAGAATGGGCGATCCACGATTACGAGAACTTCCATGGCTGCCGGATTTCCGAATGGGCGAGCTTCGACACTGTGTGCGAGCTTGCAGCCTTCATCGAAGAACACGGCGAACTGGGCGCGAAGCTTTACAGCCAGTTCGGCGATGACCTTGAGCAGGCAGAGGTCGCGTTCGAGGACTATGCCGGAGAATACCGCAGCGCTGCAGACTTTGCCGAAGAATTTGTACGGGAGACCGGTACTGAGATCCCCGCTTCGCTCGACTATTACATCGACTGGACGGCGCTCGCCCGCGACATGGCGCTCAATGGCGAGATCATGGTGTTCCAGACGGGCTTTGATGAAGTCCACGTGTTCTGGAGCCGCTGATCATGGCTTTCACAGAACGCTTTGACACATTCGTATGCGAGGGCGATTGCATCGCTTGCGAACAGGACGGGTTCCGGATCGTCGCGCGCATTGTGCGCGACGATTGCCCGGATGCGCCTGACCAGCGCCAGGACGGATTCTGGCCATCCCTTTACAAGGATGCGCCGGGGTTCATCGGCCCCGGAAACAATTTCCGGGAACGCTTTGCCAAGGCGCAGGCCGAAGCCGAGGCGATCATGAAGGCATGGCGGCGGGATGACTGGTTCTATTGCGGTATCGTCCTCTCGGTATCACTGGACGGTGTCATACTGGACGAGCACGCGATCAGCCTCTGGGGTGTCGAAGCCAATTATCCCGGATCGGATAATGCACACCTGACGGAGGCTGCAGATGAGCTTCATGCCGACGCCATCGTGATCGGCCTGCGGGCTGCGCATCGCCTCTGTGCAGCGCTCTCCCGTCTCGAGGTGCGCACATGAACGCGTATCTGACGATGCATGGGCACGGATTGCAGGCCTGTTTGAAGGTGGACGAGAGACTTTCCAGCCAGACGCCGGGGCCTCCGCAGACCCGGACGCCGCCTGAGGGTTCAGTCTCCTGTTCAGGCGGAATGGAAATCCTCCGGTGCCCGGCATCGGGCGGCTTCTCTCGCAGGCTTGTCTTGTGCATTGGTGCCAGCAAAGGGAGGGGTTCATTCGGACAGGGCGGAAAAATCTCACCGTCTCCGGGTCTCGCAGTGTGTCCCTGATCGTCAGCCCGTTCAGTTCCTTCCATTTCCGCGCCCCGCGCTCCGGCCCCCTTGTCCCCGTCTCAAGCCGTGTGACCTGGACGAGGCCGGCCAGTCCTGAAACCGGCGCCGCGAAGAATTTTCCCCGCCGCTTTGCGGCTTCCTCGCGCATCAAAATTCTCCGCCGCGCCGGTGCTCCACTCACGTTTCGCCCCTTCGGGTTCAGGCCTGCCTTGCCTCGTCCTTTTGGTCCGGCGTCGACGGAGACAAGGGGTCCCCGGGACAAGAGCAAAAACGAAAGGAAAGACGAAAAATGGCAAACGCACTCGGATATGTCTCTGAGACCAAAACCGGCTTCGAAGGCGCCCTCGCAATGATGAACCTCAACAGCCCCATCCGCATCGAGAAGAACGCGGAGAAAGCCGAAGACGGACAACCCGACTATCGTGTCTTCGCCGGAGAGACCTCGACCGAAATCGGCGGCGGCTGGGTGCGCAAGGCGAAAGCATCGGGACGGGAATATGTCTCGCTGACCCTTGCAGACCCGCAGATCAGTTCCCGCAAGATCTATGCAAATCTCGCCCCCGTCAAAGGCAAGAAAGGCCGTCACGTAATCCTCTGGAACCCGAAGGACTGACTTGCCAAGGTGACGGCTCCAGATGGAGCCGTCACCGCCATTCGTCCGTCAGGACCGTGTTGCGCGTTCTGTTCGATCGCAGGGGAGATCGGCACGCGAATTTCGCCCCGTATGCACGCCGTCCGAAAGACGGTGCCGGATAGCGCATTTTGAAATCTTCGCGATTTGGTGGCTGTGAGCCAATGTAGGAGAAGCTTTCCAAAAATCAGGTTGCCAGGCGTGATCGTCGGCATCTGCCGTCAGTGTCCAATCCTGTACGTCCAATGGCGAAGGACCGGCGCTCATTTGCCTGTCTCAGGATTGGAAAACGCCCCGCCATGTGATTCTCCTGGACGTTCGCTGACGCCGTACCGGCTCGGGTGACCGGATGAATTCCGGCGTGTTGCGCCTATTCCACCCCATATGCCTTGCGCAGGAATGCGATAGCCTCTTCGAGCGTCATGCTCCCTTTGAGGTCTTTGGGATTCAGCTTCCCTTCTTCCTCAATTGCGCTGAGGAATTGGCGCATATCTTCGCGCAGAGGATCACTGACCTGCACGACGGCGTTGCCAGGAAGCAATTGTGAGAGTCGGAACACATCATTGCGGTGTTTCCTGATATGACCGCCTTTGACTTTGTCATCGCCGTCGTCCCGCCGTTTGGTCAGGTCCAGAAAGGCGCGCGCCTTGAATGGGATGAGAATGGACTGATCGAGGATCGTCACGCCGTTTTCCACACGCTTGCCGTTCTGCAGGGCCTTGAAATAGTCCGGATCAAGCAGGATCGCCGAAAGGCTTACAATATCAGCATCGGCATCCAGCCTGATGATGTCGGTATCTTCGGGAAGTGAGAGTCCATCAGGCTTCTTGGAGAAGAGCTCGACCATAAACGGGAACTCAGGGTCTTTCGGCTTGTGGAACCGGTAGAATTCGCGGTGCCCGCCGCTTTGTTCGCGAGCCTGATATCCTCCGGTGTTCAGAAAGTCCCGGAATTTTTCGCCAAACGCGGCATCGATGACTTCAATGCAAAGAACAACATCTATGTCTTTGGTCGCGCGGAAGGGGAGGCCGGCCGTGTCAAAGAGGATGTCGCACGCCGCCCCGCCGATGATTGTATAATGATCCGGATAATCCTTGAAAAACTCACGGAACTTGTCGATTCCAACTACCATGGTACGCGCTCCAGCAATTGCTCGGCAGCCATGGCCACCCGTTCGTCTTCATGATCCCGGAATTGCGCGTACAAGGACAATGGGTCGGCAATCTGCCCATCCGCTAATCCTGCCGGATCATAGCTCCAGGTCTCTACGGCGAAGTCCGGCTCGTCAAAGTGATGCTCCCGGTATTCATGGCTGGCGGCAAACCCCTTCCACGCGATGGCGGCGATAGCAAAGACCTCCAGTTGCGGTGGGGATAGATCGGTCAACTCAGAGAGTGCTGACTCGCCACCGAGTAGCATAGGTGGACGTGGGTGCGGTCCCCAGACAAGCTTCCGGCTGCGCACCGGACTTTGCAGGAGCGAGCGCACATTTTCCATCATTTCCCGGCGGTCGCCTCGAAACTGAAGGTGGCGCTCCCGCCCATATTTTTCTGTGACGGCCAAGCCAATAGCGACCAGATCATCGAAAGCCCGCCCGATAGACATAGGCGAATAATTCAAGTCCCTTGCAAGTTCGGACGGTGTGGTCGCTGTCTCATTTCGCCGGAGCACGTAATGAAAAAATACGGCCTGTGCAGCGGGCGAGAGACTATCGGGTGTCTCTGATTTCTGTGTCCGGAAGTGTTCACGCAAATCCATACCCAGTTCCGGCGCATAGAACTGGTTTCCGGGGACAATGAACGAAACGCCCTGTCCGATCAGACGGGACCGGTCACGAGCGCTTAGCGCTGATATACCGATGATCACTGGCCGAACGACCTGCGCTTCGACCAATCTGACATGCTTGGCGATATCCCCCGGCGTATCGGCAGCATCATTCACGAGCATCAGAAGGCACACCCGTCCGGCAATGTCCGCGCGGTAGAAGCTATAGGCACGCGTCAGAAAGACCGGCAAATCCGACGGGGCGGTTTCAGGTTCGACTGTCATAGTCGTATGCAGAATCTGACCGACATAGCTGGCAATTTGGCCAGCCAGGCGCTGAGGATCTGGAGCGGGATCATCGTTATATAACATCGTATCCGGACACTAACATCAATAATGTTAGTGTTCAATCATAATGTTAATATACTGCAATTACCTGAAAAACGGAAAGTTTCAAAGAGGCTCCGTTCTGAAAGCCTGAATAATGCCTGATATGCATCAGAGTGAAGGGTCTGAATTTTAGTCCGGTCGGAAGGGAAGTGGGTGTCACACCCCATGCACCTTCGATGCTGACATATCGCGAGCGATCTTGTCTCAAACACCCACAGTCAAGGAAATCTGGACGAAGAAACCCGTACACGGTCGCTGCGCACGACGATTACAGCACCGCACGAACTGAGCTGTGTCCTGCTGTGTTGATCGCGGCTTTCTTTGTACACGCTCAGTGCGCCGCCGTCCGATCGGTTTCGCGCACGATCGAAAGTACAAATTCCCTTAACTGATCGGACAAGTTCGCGGACGCGGAGATGAGATGCTGACGCCAGCTTGCTCCGCGATCAGCGGCTTCGCCTAGCGCGGCTGCGAGCTCGTCCTCGCGGCGCTGCATGATCAATGCTTCCATGAGGAGACTCGCCTGGACGATGTCCTTGTCTGACTTGATTGCACTCGGGCCTGCCACGCGGCGCAAGACGCTGACGATCAGTTTGTGTGCCGCATATCGCTCCGGTGAGGGCACATTGACCAATGCTCCGAACCGCGTGAGCACAGCGGCCTCGACCGTGTCCTTCAGGAGGAAGTCCAGGTAGCGTAACGGGACTGCGTCTGATTTGAGACTCGGCAGTCGGACGGGGTCGTCACGGTCAGCTCCGCGATTGGTCGTGAGAACATCGATCCGGTAGCCGCCGGGCCGGGCATAGGTCGCCGCGATATTTGGATTGGTGATTCCCGGGACAGGTCGAAAGCCCGGATCAACCGATTGCAGGACGTCGAGAAGGGAGGTGTCCAATGCGTCATCAAGACTGACCGAGACGCCATAGTCCTGCGCAAGATCGAGATCGCCCGTGCGTATCGCCGCCCCCGGCAGGCGCACGCCGAGCAGGCCCGAATAGGTCTGGAATGCTATCGTGCCCACAATCACGCCGCGCAGACGGAAAGTGCCCGCCTCTACCAGAGCTTCAATGATCGATCCGGTGAGTGAATCCGGTTCCGGTAGTCCGGCCCCTGTGAGAGAGCGTCGAATCGCCCTTCGCGCATCGGCGTCCGCCTTCGCCCGCTGGGCTGTTTCAATGAGGCCGCGGCGTTCGGGCGTATCGGCACCGATGTAGCGCTCCGGTGGACGCCCAGCTGGAGCCGTTGGCTCTTGAACATACCAGTAATCGCGGCCGGAAATTTTGCGCTTCCGGAATGTTGAACCTGTCGGGAACTCTGAAATGGCTGCGATGCGCAGCTGGTCCAGCAGTTCGGCATAGCTGGTCTGGATCACGAGAGGGAGTTGAGAAATGGACATTTACCGGCAAATTACGATATTGCCGGTAAAAGGTAAATGATTCTCTTCGAGACCCGTTGCACTTTTCTCCAGCTGATCCGCCACGCGTATCAGCTTTCCCGGTCAAATTCTCGGTCGCCGTGTTTACGACGCAAATTTACCTGAACGCCTTGCATACTGGATGAGGCCCGCGAGGCCATCGCGATGGCGCTGATCAACTGCTGCGCTGAGGGCAAGATACGGGCTGGCGATCTTGTGGGAGCCTGATGACCTGGCGTTGGACCGTGCTGGGTTTGGGCACCGATCTGTGCCTGCTGCTGGCGCGCCCTGGCAAGATCGAAGCCGAGCGTTCTGGCCTCTGCCTGCCATGCCTGGAACAGTGCGGCGCGCTCCCTTGGCCGCTTGGCCTGGCGTGTGCGCAGCGCTGCGAGTTCCATGCCCTTGGGCGTACGGTAGCCGTATCTGTCGGCGGCCTGTTCGATGGCCTGCCTGCGTTTGGAGAAGGCACGCTCGAGGTCGCGGGGGATCGCCTTCAGGCGAAAGCTGCTGCCGTAGCGTTCGACAGAATGGCCCTCGCGTTCGAGCGTGTTGGCGAGGTGCTGGCGGTAGAGTGCGCCGGCTTCCTTCTGGGCCTTGTAAAGGTCGCGGCTGACGAGACTGCCCCAAGTGCCGTCGCGGCGCGGCGCTGTGTTGAAAATGAACGCGTGCGTGTGAAGCTGAGGATCAAGATCGCGGCTCGTGTGATGGTGGAACCGGGCGATGGTCAGCCCGGCGACCGGCTCGCGGATTGCGCCGCCCTTGCCGCGCCGGGTGAACGCGTGATGGTCTTCGAGATGGGTGGTCGCAGCGTGAACGGCCTGGCGGTGCGCGGCTTCGATTGTCTTGCGATCTGCTGGAGGCGAAAGCGCCCACATGACAGAAACCGATTTCGGGGCCGAGAAGGTCATGTCCCATCCCGGCGCATGGGACTTGCTGATCAGGGTGAGACGTTCGCCGGTCTTCGGGTCGATGCCGTTGAGAGCTGCCTCGAAATCGGCTTTCGAGACGGGGCCTTCAAGGGCGAGGCGTTCGGCGCCCCGCCCGTCCCATTCGCCATCTGCTTCCGCTTCGGCCTCACCCTTGCCGGTATAGTACTCGTCTTGGGCCATGTGCTTGAAATAACTGACGGCTGCGGCAACAGATTTCCGGGCGGAGATGGAGGCAACCATCAGTCCACGCTTCCGGGCTTCGGCTTGCGAATGCGGGCGATGACGTCAGCCGAGAGCAAGCCCGCTTTTTGCGGTCGCTGGATCGGTGAGGCAGGGCGCACAGGTGCAGGATTGGCGCCCAGAGGTTCGTGATTGGGCCGGGTCCAGTCAGCCGGTATATTCGCCGGACGCTGGGAGGGAAGGATCGTGATCGGCAGGTCGATTTCGTATACGTCTTCCCCGAAGCCCAGCACCAGCATCCGGACCTTGCGACCCTTACGGCCAAGACGAGACGATAGTTCACTCGGCGTCATCACCGGACGAAGCGAGTGTTCGGTCGATATGTTGACCGAACTGTTTCCGCCGGAATGGCTTTTACTGCGTGATTCCTTTTCTATCTCCTGCATGCCGATGGCCCGGCTGATGTCGTCGGCCCCTTCACCGGGATTCATGCGGCCGATGATGTGGGTGCCGATCATCGACAGCCAGGCATTGGTCCGGTCGCGGCCATACCTGATGCGGATCTGGGATGTGTCCTGAGCAGCCAGCACCACGCACACGCCCTTCGATCGCCCGAGGTCCAGCAAGGCGGCCAGGTCATCCATCGCTTCAAGTTGCGGAAACTCGTCAAGGAAGAGCCAGATGCGGCGCTGGCTGCTTTCGCTGAAGGCCGGACTGCAGACATGCGATGACAACAGACTGACCAGCCCGCCGATCCACGCATTGGTCAGCTGGGGGTAGCGGCCATCGCGTTGCAGGATCACAGGATGGGTGGCGTGGGGGTCGGTCAGCCAGTTCGCCGCGCTGAACTTTTCCTGATCCCCTGCGCTCCAGGCTTCTGCCATCGCTTCCAGCACATGAATATGCGCCTTGAATGTGGTCAGGATGGACATGGCCGTCTTGCTGGCCGGATCGCCGATCATCTGCGCGGCGGCCGGATGATGGGCAAGCGCCATGTCTTTCAGTTCGTCGGCACCCAGCAGAGCGCGGGCATGGAGATCGCCCCACGTCCAGGCGGTGCCATTTTCTCGCTGGAGGCTGACGATACAGGCAACGAGCAGCTCGCGGGCGGCCTCTGCCCACATCGGGTCGCTGCTTTTCGGGATGAACCGGGCGGCCAGCTCCCGCGCGTCCTGCTTGGTGACGCAATCAGCCGAAATGTCCCAGACCGCTGATCGCTTGTCCTGCGGTGCGATCAGCGTGATATTTCCCGGCAGGCGTTCGGTCATGTCGCCCTTGGTGTCGAGGATGAGCATCTTGTCGCCCCAGCGCATGGCTTCCAGGATCATGTGCTGGATGGTCTGGGTCTTGCCGGATCCCACAGAACCCGAAATCAGGCAGTGACGCGATTCCCGGTCCCGGCTCATGGGGAGGCCGGGTGGAAAGTCGATCCCCGCACCGGTCTGCCTGATCTCCTTTCTGCTTGTCCTTCTTATCGCGGCGTACGCTTTTCTTCCGGTCAGGCGCACGGGACCGCGTACGACTTTCGGTGCCGACTTTTCCGCCATGGCAAGGCGCGCAAAGCCGAGCAGGCTGAGGGCTGACAGGGCGCCGAGGCCTGCAACGCCATTGTGACGAAGATTGAACGCGTCGTACGTGCCGTAGTGCTGCATGACAGCCCTGCAGCGCGGCCAGTGGTATGATCCGGCGGGATCATGGATGATGGATGTGATCCGTGCCTTGCCGCAGCGATCCATGAAGGCCGCATCATGACGCGCGAACAGGCCGTCTTCGGCGATTGCGCCCGGACGCATCCAATCGAAGCCGACCTTGTAGGCGCCATAGGCGGCAAGCGCGGAGACGAAGCCGATGACGAGAAGGGTATTCTTGAGAGAGCCCATTTATGCTTCCTGACGTGTCGGTTGACCGCTGAGGGCATGGAGCAGTTCGTCGAACATCGACTCCAGGCGTCCGAGTGATCCGCCGTTCTGGTGGGTTGCACTGGCAACAGCCTGCAGGTCCTGGGACAGGGCAGCGAGCCTGCGCTCGATCTTGAGGAGTCGGTCAGCTTGCGTGAACGGATCGCCATCGGTCAGGCCGGACCGGATCAATTCGCGCGCAACACCTGTCGGCGTGCCGGAGATGCGCCGGGCGCGTGCCGTCAACTGATCAATGTCGGACGCGGCAAGGCGGATGGACAGAGGCCGCGTCGGTTCAGACATGGCGCTTGGGCGAGGTGTCGGCGTCGGACTTTTCGCATTCGGCCAGCCATTTGAGAACAGTCCGGCGCCGGTAGCGCACAGCTGAACCGAGCTTCATGTAGGGCGGTCCGCCGCCTCGGCAGCGCCAGGTCGCCAGGGTGCAGACGGGCACGCCCGTCAATCTGGCAACCGACGGCGTGTCGATGGCCTCATCGAGCCAGCCGGGATTGTCCTGAAGGATATCCTCGATTTCGGGAAGGGTTTGTTCGGGTCTGGACATGGGACTCTACGCCTCTCTTGATGAGTGAGTTTGAGGCCAGCACGTCGGGCGCAGGCGAAAAAGAAGAATGATTTCGTCTTATTCCATCCTCATTTGTGCATGCGCATCACTCTGTGACATGGGCAGCAATCCCGTCGCCACGCGCGCAGTGTCATGCATCGCCGCGCATGGGCGGTTCGCGATTGTCGAGCATGCCGGCAAGCCGCCTGAGGATCGTGGTTTCATTCGGGACATCGGCAGCCTCGAATTCCTGAAGCGCGCGTTCGTATAGCCGGCCAGCGAGTTCCTTGCGTGGCATATCCGGATCGCTCTCGTTGAGCTCCAATGCCCAGGCGGCGATCGAGGGCCATGCGCCGAGGGTCGGACGGCCGCGCCTGGTCTGGGCCGCGTGACTGTGTCGATCATTGGCAGGCTCAGTGATTGGGTGATGGTCCGACGCTTGATCGTGGTTGAAGAGACGGAGGAACCGGGACGACCGCTGGTCGAGCCAGGCCTGCAGCATGCGGCGCGGAATATAGAGCCCGGCGAAATAGGCGCGACCTGCTTCTGAATACGTGTTGAGGGGCAGGCCGACCAGTGCTGTCAGGGCATCTTGCGCGCCATGCAGATACATTCTGCCATTTCCATTATTGAGCAGATCGTCCCAGGCGGACTGATCACCTGGCAGGAGCCTCATACAATACATGACGCTCAGCAGGGTCTCGCAGCCGCCTTCGTAGTATTTGAAGGGTCGCGGTTTGAGACTGAGTTGCCCTTCGGTGAGACTTGCAGACGGTGCTTCGATCGGGATTCGCAGCCAGTTGTCCGGATCATCGCGTTGTGAGTGATCATAGTCATTATCTTCATACTGGCAGGGCGGATTGTAATCGCCGCGCCAGGCTGCCTGTACAAGCATTTCCAGCATGGCATCCGGGGTCGCGTTGGGCTCTCGGTTCGCCAGAAGCGCGGCTGCGGCATCGAAACGGATGAGCGTATCGTCCAGCGGCGAAATGAATTGGGTCATACCTGACTCCTGTCTATCGACTGGGCCCAAGCAGGAGGCGTGCCAAAAGCGCCATTAAATAGAAATGTATATTACAAAAGGTAGAAAATGTGTGATTTATCCGCCAAGGCGAAGGAGGGGCAGGGCAGTTACACCACGGGAATTTCTATTGTGGTGTAACGCATCGCGCGCGGCTCCTTCTCTTGAATTCAAACGATTTATCAGGCCCTGCTTCAGATCTGCCAGCATAGCGTCGAATAATAATTTTTCGAATAAATCACAAATAATAAAAAATTTACGAGATTTGTAATCGTTTTTCGACTATATAGAAAAACGTGAATGGCTCCAAATATAATGACTTTTCGGAATGAATGACAAAGATATCGATTTTGGACGAGATATAAGAATTATTCGGGATCGTATGGTCCCGGAGGACACGCAGCCCGTCGGCTACGCTGCGCTGATAGCGGCATATGACCTCTTCATCCCGCCTCCCCATTTGCTTTCAGCTTTTCGCGCGGACTACCGAGTGGTGGAAGTGCCAGACTGGACTGTCTACACGAAGCGCCACGCGCCAGAGCCGAGCCTTGCAGGCCACCTGACATTTGCCTTGAAGTATGAAGGCGTGGACCTGCTCGTCCTGAAATCCCTGTTCCGGGCCGTTGGCCCCGGTGCGATCGAAGAATTCGTGACAGCAGCGCCGACCAGCCAGTATGCACGCCGTGCCTGGTTTCTCTATGAATGGCTTCTCGGCGAAGCAGTGGACCTGCCCGATGCCCTGACGGGCAACTATGTGGATGCTATCGACGAGACGCAGCAACTTGCCGGCCGCTCCAGGAATTCCCGTCGTCATCGTGTGCGTGACAATCTCCCCGGCACACCGGCATTCTGTCCGCTCGTTTTCCGGACGGCGGACATTGAGGCCTTGCTGAAACTGGATTTGAAGACCGAGGCAGCCGCCGCAATCGGATCTGTGCCAGGGGACATGATTACGCGTGCCGCCGCTTTCCTGCTGCTCAATGATTCAAGAGCCAGCTATGCGATCGAGGGCGAAAGCCCGCCGCAGGACCGGATCCAGCGATGGGGCGCAGCGATCGGGCAAGCGGGCGGGCGCTCGCTCAGCCATGCAGAACTCCTGCGCTTGCAGGAACTCGTCCTCGGTGACACGCGATTTGTGCACAAGGGCTATCGCAATGAAGGCGGGTTCGTGGGAACGCACGACCGCGTGACCCGTGCGCCAATTCCGGACCATGTCAGTGCCCGGCCTGAGGATCTGCCCGCCTTGATGGATGGGCTGCTGGCCTTTGACGATCAGTATGCGTCCTCGATGGACGCCATCGTCGCCGCTGCCGTCCTGGCATTCGGATTTGTCTATATCCACCCATTCGAGGATGGAAATGGCCGGTTGCACAGGTACCTGATCCACCACGCCCTCGCGCGGGCTGGGTTCAACCCGCCGGGCCTGGTATTCCCGATTTCGAGCGCTATCCTGGAGCACATCGAGGCATACCGCCGCGTGCTGGAATCCCACTCTCGCCGGATACTGCCCTTCGTGGACTGGCGCGCGACGCCCGCTGGCAATGTCGACGTGCAGAACGACACGGCGGATCTCTATCGATATTTCGATGCGACGCCCCATGCGGAATTCCTGATGTCATGCGTGCGCCAGACAATCGAAACGGACCTCCCAAGGGAGGTCGCATTCCTGAGAAGCTATGATCGCTTCAAGGCCGGTGTGGAAGCGCTTGTCGAAATGCCCGACAAGACGATTGATCTCCTCTACCATTTTCTCAGCCAGAACGATGGGCGGCTATCCAAACGGGCCCGTGAAGGAGAGTTCGCGTTGCTGACTGCGCCGGAGGTCGAGAAGGTAGAGAGCGTGTATTCAGAGGCGTTTGGCGGAGACTAGAAACAGCATTGTGAAAAGTCGCAAGGCCGCTTAAACGCCAAGGGCGCTCATCTGGTAACCCGTGGTAACCCGCGGTAACCCGACCTACAGACATGAGCACTGTATTTTCGGGAAAATTCGGGCTCCGTGGTAACTTTGGTAACTTTTTCAAACTTGACCCAACAATGTATATCAAAGTGAGGCAAAACAAGAGCTGTTTTTATTGGATATTCTCAAAACGCAACAATGCAATTCAACCCCTAGTATAAATTCCTAATCTGTAGGTCGCGCGTTCGAATCGCGCCGGGGTCACCACACCTGCGAAACCGGAAAAGTGGCAGAAGAGGACTCGAACCTCCGCGACCTTAGGATCACTACGACCTGAACGTAGCGCGTCTACCCATTCCGCCATCTGGGCACGGGGTAGGCAGGCGGGGCAATAGGGATGGATCGTCGACCCGTCAACAGGATTTGCTGATTTGAACAGCATCGCGATTTCAGAGGAACTCAGTGTGATCTGGCGTTGGGCTATCGCCCGCCACCAAAATAGCTGACTGCAACATGATGCCCTTGGCGAACCTGACCCACGCCATCATTTGCAATTGGGTTCGCAAGGCCGGAAAGCTGCCAGTCTGAGCGCATGTTTGGTGCGCGTCAGTTCGCTTCTTCCCGGATGTCCTTGTTCAGCTCCGCGAGCTTCAGGCTCACTTCATAGGCCTTGCGAGTTTCCATGCTGGCCAGGATAAGTCCTGCCTGTTCGCTGCGCATCAAGCGCAGGAAACTACCCGCAAAATCCGGGTCCATCTGATTGAAAATGGCTGCCGCCTGGTCCGGTTTCATGGTGCCGTACATGCGGGCCAAATGCGTCAGGTCGTCTTCGGATGCTTTTTGCATTTCCTCCCAACGTGCGGCGAGGGCTTGCTGTATAGCATCAAGATCGGCCGCACGTTGATCGAGCTCCTGTTTGCGAGCCTGCAGCTCCAGCTCCTGATTTGTCAGCGCCTCGTACTGGGTTTCCATCTGTTTCTGATCGGCCATCAGTGAAGCGGCTGTCTCATCCGTAAAACATACCTGATCAATCGGCTGAACGGCGACAGCCTGGCTTGCTGGATCTGACGGAGGATCACCCTCCATGGCCTCGCTTGGCGCCGCTTCGGTTGTGTTTTCCGCAATTGCGAAGCTGCTCGGAAGGAATCGTACGGCTGCGCCAATTGCGAAGAGGAAGCCGAGAGAAAGCAGGACGTAGGAACCGCGTTTATCCAGGGTTTTCATGACGTTAACCCACTCGGCGTGTCGCCGCTTTTTGCTTTACCTGAAGGGGGGGGGTGAGGTCTGGAATGTCACCTGCCGCATCGGTCAGATCGCGCAACCGTTGCATCAGCGTCGTCATCTCCATGATCCGGGTCTTGGACTGATCCAGGATGATGCGCATCATGATGCCGAGCTCGGTTTGCGTTGCGGTAACCTGATCAACGGCATTTTGCTGAGTGGTCTCTAGCGAGGTCTGAAGATTTTCCAATCGCTCGCATGTTCGGTTGGCCTCTTCAAGCAGGCTCGACAACCGGATTGCCATTTCCCCGACATGGGACCGGGTTTGCTGGGTTGAACTCGACATAGCCGCGATGGACTTTGACATCGCCATGATGGTCGCGCCAAGTCCGTCCTTGGTGTTTTGCAGAGCCTTCAAGCGTCTGTTCAGCACAAAACAATACACACAGGCCGCGAGCGACACCAGGACAATGGCAAAATCTGTCGGTTCAAAATTCATCATCTTATCTCAACAGGAATTCGGTGATCAGGACGCCGTCAGAAACACCATTGCCAAGCACAAGCTGCGACCGGCGATCCAGCTGATCGCGCATATGCGAATAGAAGCCGGGATTCTCAAAATCGCTCAATTCAACGGAACGCAGATAATTGGTGAACGCGTCAATCAATACGGGTTCGGCGTCATGGACTGCCGGTAAATCGCCACTGTCGCTGATAATCGCGACTTTCATCTTGAGGTAACGCGTCGCAGGAGCGCTTCCGATGGTAATGAGGATATCGCGCAGCTCAACATAAGACTGATTCTCCTTGATGGCTGCTGCGGCAGGTGTAGCTGATTCGGTCACTTCGCACACCGGGGCATCAGGCACTGTTGCTGGCGTAAGGAAAAATACGGTCGCAAAGGAACTGGCGAGCGCGCCGACTGCCAAAAGGGCAATGCCGAGCATACCACCTCCCGCTTTAACCTCGGCAGGAGGCGCTCCGGTTTCGGCGTCTACCGAATCTTTAGTGCCGGCTTTCTTGCCCTTGCCCGCAGCCATTTGAAACCAACCCGCCCATTAAATCCCTTAATCGACCTTAAACAAATGTGGGGTAAAGGAACCGTTAACAATTACCCGCATAATTTTAACCATTGCAGTAATGCTGCCGAAAACGGAATTGCCGGGTCATGAGTTTTACCGCCACTTTGAGAGCGCTGCCCTTGCAGCGGCAACTGATGCTTGCGTTCGCCGTGCTCGGTGTGGCGTTGGCGATGACGTTTCTTGTGAGGGGGGCGATCCAGCAACCAATGGCGCTGTTGTATTCAGGTCTCGAACCGGCCCACACCGGAGAAATCATCGAAGAGCTGGAAAAGCGTGCCGCCAAGTATGAAATCCGGGGCGACGCGATTTTTGTAGCCCAGAATGATCGGGATGCTGTCCGGTTCTCGCTCGCAAAAGCGGGTCTGCCACAGCAATCCGTTCAAGGTTATGAGCTGCTCGATGAAGTCAACGGATTCTCGGTGACATCCGAGATGTACAACGCCGCCTATTGGCGTGCCAAGGAAGGCGAACTGACCCGCACCATTCTGGCCATCCCGGGTGTTCAGTCCGTCCGCGTGCACATCGGCGCCAGCCTGCGTTCGGGATTCGCGCGCTCCGAGCCCAAGCAGACCGCTTCAGTTACCCTTGCCTCAACACACGATCTTTCGGGTAGCCAGGCGCAGGCCATTCAGTATCTCGTGGCGCTCGCAGTCTCCGGTCTTAACCCCGATGAAGTCGCGGTCATCGACTCGCAGAAAGGCATCCTCGCAGGACCTGGCATTGCATCTGCCAATCAGCCAAATGCAAAGGCCGAGACACAAGAGGCTTTGCTTGAGCAGAAGATTCTTCGGTTGCTGGAAGCGCGTGTTGGCCTGAACAATGCCCGCGTATCGGTCTCGGTTGATGTCAGTCACGAGCGTCAAACAACCTCTGCCGTCATGTTCGATCCCGACTCGCGTGTTGTCCGGAACCGATCCAGTGGTGATGTCAGTGAATCCAGCGGCGGGACTGCCGCCGGCATTACGGCAGCAAGTAATCTGCCCCAGGCCAATGAGGAGCCGGGTGGGGCCTCTACTAGCACAGCGCGAAACTCGTCAGAAAATGTGACGTACGAAATCAATGAAACGCGAACCCAAACAGAGAAGCTGCCAGGCGCGGTCGAGCGCATCTCGATCGCCGTCCTCCTGAACGACCAGGTGCTCGGCCTTGATCCAGCTGCGACCGATGTTGCCGCGCTGACCGATCAGATGGTCGCCGACTTCAAGCAATTGATAGCATCTGCTGCCGGCCTCGATACAAGCCGCGGCGACGATCTGACTGTCGAAATTATGCCATTCCAGGCACCGGTCGTCACGGACATGGTCGCAGCTCCAGGCCTGGTTCAGCAATTGACCGAACGCTACCTTTGGTCGGGTATCAAAATCCTTGTCATGAGCCTCGTGGTAATCGTGCTGGCCTTTGGTGTCATTCGGCCACTCCTGAGTCAGAAGAGTGCGTCGCAGGATGGATCCGCCACCGGCGACGGCATCTTTGCAGTCGAGGGTGGCGGCTCGCCCGATCCATTCGTCTCGTTGAAGGACTACACGATCGGTCGCCAGGATGATGCGGCTGCAATTCTTCAGGAATGGCTGAATGAAGACCGGAAGGCGGCAGTGAATGAGTGAGGCATTCCTTACCAATCTGCCGAGATTTGACAGCGACGCAGCGCGCCCGAGCTCCAGCCAGCTTCGACTGCTGCTGGGCCAGATGCCAGCTGATGATGCCGAGAATGGACAAGCTGGCGACGTGCCGCCTGTGCCGGCGTCATCGGAATTCGCGCCAGCCATTGCGACTGACGCCGATGTCGCACCCGGCCGTGCCCCGGAATTTGCGGAGATCGAGATCATGCTGTTGGCAATGGCCGACGCGATTGAGCGGATCGAACGGGAAGCGCGCGAGCAAACGGTTCGCGTCACACAGTCAATCTCCGCAAGGCTGTTTCCGGAACTTTCGCGTCTTTTTCTTGCGGACGAAATAGGCCGCCACTTGCCAGTCATGGTGCCATCGTCAGCGCCCGCCGTCGAAATTCGCGCGCAACCAGCACTGCTCGAAAAGTTGCGTGCCGCTGTTGAGAATATGCCCGGTCTAACGGATCGCTGCGCAGTGGTGCCGGCCGTTGAGGATGAAGACGCGCAGGTACGTGTCTCATGGGAGACCGGGGGACTCACGTTCGATTTTGATGGCCTGCTAACAGCATGCCTTGCCCAACTTGATTCACCTCAAACCAGGATTGAAGAGTTATAATATGGCCAACCCTGAAGAAGCTGTTCAGCCGACCGCCGAAGATGATCGCCGCGAGTCTTCGAACTCGAACAAGTACCGGCGGTCCATATTCAACGTGCCTGTCACCGTTACCGTTTCCATTGGCCAGGCGCGGCTCAGCGTTTCGGAAATACTGGAGCTGCGACCGGAATCCATCGTGCCCTTGACGTCCCGCATTGACGATCCGGTGGACCTCGCTATCGATAACAAGATCATTGCGCGGGGCGAACTCGTAGAAACCGAAGATGGGACACTCGGTGTAAAAATCACCGAAATTGCAGAGCAGGCCAGCGATGCCCTTGGCTAGGCTTGGCGGCACAGCCCGTGTTCTGACGATCCTGATTCTGGCTGGCGCGTGTGCGGCATCTGCGGCATACGCTCAAGGTGTGCCGCCTGAGGCGGCCCAGGGCCTAAACAGCGTTCTGGACGGGGCGAGCGGGGGCTTAAGCCGTTCTACAATTCAGCTCTTCTTGCTGGTATCCGTGTTGAGCCTGGTGCCCGCCATCGCCATGATGGTGACGTGTCTGCCATTCATGGTTATTGTGTTCTCTTTCATGCGGCAAGCGATCGGGGTGCCCCAGGCGCCCCCAAACATGATGATCATGGCGTTGGCCATGTTTCTCACTTTCTTCATTATGGAACCTGTCTTCATGACGGCCTGGGAGACCGGTATTTCGCCATACATGGACGGGATATCGAGCGAAGAGCAGGCTTGGGTTCAGACCACGGACCCCTTCCGTGAATTCATGATGCGCCGCGTCGAGCCCGACACGATTGCGGTCCTCGGCGATGCCGTTAACAGGCCTGTGCCGGAAGGGGAGGCGCCGCCTTTCTCGCTTCTCGCAACCGCATTCATGCTCTCGGAAATCAAGCACGCATTTCAGATCGGCTTTGTGATCTTCCTGCCATTCATGGTGATCGATCTGGTCGTTGCATCTGTGCTTATGGCCGTTGGTATGATGATGGTGCCCCCGACAGTCGTTTCCTTGCCCTTTAAGCTTGGGTTCTTCATTTTGGCAGATGGTTGGCTAAAGATCACTGAAGCGGTGTTGAGAGGATACTCGGGATGAACGCGCAGCCCAAACCCGATCTGGCAGCAGCCAGAATTGTCCCACTGGGATCAGCGCAGACGCGCCCCACCGCAAAGGGTTCGACGATCACGCCATCACAGCGCGTGGCGGTCATCATTGCCTTGCTTGGTGAGAGTGCTGCAAAGCCCATTGTCGAGAAGCTGGACGATGCTGCCTTGACGAAAGTGGCCGCAGCATTGCAGGATATTTCCTTCATTGCGCGTGATGAAATGGTAGGCATCATTGTCGATTTCCTGACCCATCTTCGCAAATCGAACGGTGCAATGCGGGGTGGCCGCGAGAAGGCCCGCGAAGTGCTCTCAGGCCTTCTGGATGCAGAGCGTCTGGCGGCAGTCATGGGAGAGGAATCGACTGGCGCTTCTTCGGAAACGGCCCCAGAAGCCTCTACAGAAAGCCCTTGGGTGCGCCTGGCAAAGAAGGAACCCAAGCAGATAGCGCACTATCTTGATGGCCTGACTCCGAACATTATCGCGCTTATTCTGCGCAGGCTTGACGTCTCGATCGCGTCCGAGGTGCTCGGGCACATGAACGGCGATAAGCTGGATGCGACGATGGGGTTCATGGTTGAAGGTCACACGCATGATCCGGGAATAGATCTGGTGCTCGCCCGGATGATTGAAATGGAATTCCTGAATGCGGAACAAGTCGGGTTCGAAGAAAACAATGAGCATTTATCTGAAATTGGCGAGCTGCTCAGCCTGATTCCTGCGGAGAAACGTGACTCGCTCGTGAGATTCCTCGAGTCGAAGCATGAAGACAAGTTGAAGTTGATCCAGCAATCGATGTTCACGATGGAAGGCCTGCCGACGATACTGCCCATAACGGCCGTACCGGTTGCCTTCCGCGAAATGGACGAGGAGACGACGGTCAAGCTGCTCGTCAGCCTCAGGGGTAATTATGCCGAGGTGTCCGAATTCCTTTTGGGCAACATTTCGGCACGCCTGGCAGACAAACTCCGGGACGAGTTAACCGATGCAAAGGACCTCACACCGGCACAGGCAGAAGCTGTCCAGCGGGACTTCCTGTCTTCGCTGATGTCACTGAAGCGCCGGGGTGTTATCGAACTCGTCAAGCCTGAAGAAGAATAGTTCGGTCGCCAGGGACGCTAAAGAGAGTGTGGACTAGCGCACAACGAGCTCGGCGTGGATGGCGCCGGCAGCCTTCATCGCACGAATGATATCGGCCATTTCCTGCGGCGACACACCGAGGGCGTTCAAACCCGCAATCAACTGGGAAAGCGACACATTGGGTTCCATCACCGCAATGTTTCCGCTGCCCGTCTGGCCGATTGTGATCTGCGAACGGGGGAGGGTGACCGTTTCTCCCGATGAGAAGGGGTTCGGCTGGGACACGATGGGAGACTCGACGATTTTGATCGAGATGTTACCCTGCGCAATGGCGACCTTCGAGATTGTGACATCTTCGCCCAGCACGATCGTTCCGGACTTTTCATCAATCACGATGCGCGCGGGGGTCGCGACTGTGACAAGCAGGTTTTCAATACTAGCAAGCACCCGCGCAGGTGAATCCGATATGGTTTGCAGATCAAGATCGACCGTGCCTGAGTCACGCATGGACGCGATATTTGCACCGACCGCGCTATTGATGGTGTCTTCAATGCGTGCTGCGGTCGTGAAGTCGGGATTGCGCAAGGCTAGTGTGACGGACTCTCGCTGATTGAAGGCGTAATTGATCTCGCGTTCGATACGGGCGCCGTTTGGCACCCCGCCAGTGGTAGGTGAGCCGCGCGAAACGCTGGCACCTGCTGCCTGTACATCTATTCCGCTTACGACGATGCTACCCTGAGCGACCGCATAAATTTCATTGTCGGCGCCTTTCATCGGGGTGAGGATCAGTGTCCCGCCCTCAAGACTCTTGGCGTCGCCGATCGAAGCCACTGTAACATCGATTGTGGAGCCATTGCGGGCAAACGAGGGGAAAGTCGCTGTAACAAGCACGGCGGCGACGTTCTTGGGTTTGATATCCTCACCCTGCACGTTAACGCCAAGCCGTTCGAGCATGTAGGACAGGGAATCCTCTGTGAACGGCGAATTCTTGACAGAGTCGCCCGTGCCGTTCAGGCCGACAACAATACCGTATCCTACGAGATCGTTCTCTCGAACCCCTTCGACGTCAACGATATCTCGAATGCGAGGCTGTGCCAGACTGGGCGCAGGAACGCTGATCAGAACGGCGCAGAGAAGGGCAATAAGTCTGACGGACCACTTCATGGCATTACCTTAAATAATTCATCAAGCTGAGGTTCGCCAACCGCGATGTCAGCAGGTAGGAGGCTTCGAGATTGCTTTCCAACTCACGTAGTTCCGATGCAGCTTCATACTGATCACGCGCAGTGGTTTCGTTGAATGTTGCGGTCAGGACTGTTTCCTCGATGTCGAGGGCTTCCTTCCGGCGCTCGACCTGAGATTGCGAAATGCCAACATCTGCACGCCGATTGGTCAACGCAGTTTGTCCATACTGAAGCGCTTCGGCGGCCGCAAAGACAGCTGGGCTATTGCCATCAAACAGCGCGAGCGTTTCGTCAGGCCCGGACAGGGCCATCACGGCAAGGCCTGATACGATCTGAATCAGGCTTGGATCGGTTCCAGATACCGCATCGGGATCTGAGGAGGTCTCGGTTCCGCTATAAATGTTCTGGCGCCAGCCCCCGCCGGGCGTATTGAAGTATGTGTCCATGGACGCCGCAAAGTCGGTGGCGTCGGTCGCGGTAGCTGCCATGAGGCGCACGTCCGAGAGCAGGTCTTCGACGCTTGCCAGTGGCGGAGTCGAAGTTGCGTCGCCGGCAAACAGGTAGCGATCACCATATCGGGTGTTTAGCGCCGAGAAGGTCTCTGCGAGGGCAGCAAGCGAATCCCGGGCTGTGGATGCCTTGGAGCCTTGATCATCAGAGCCCATCGCCGCTTGCATGCGGGCCGACAAGCCGTTCGTCCGATCTTGAATCACTGCCAGGCTACTCTGGGTGATAACCAGCCGGCTGCCGCGAAGGGTAAGTTGCGTGCGTTCCACCGCCAGATCATCCAGTGCTTTCTGGCCCAGCATGGCGTGGCTGATACGGCCGGATAGTTGCTTCGTAAGGTCGGAATAGCGACCGGTGACAGCTTCCGTGGATGTCGTCGTCAGCCGGTCTCGAAGCGCAACGGTCTCATGGCTCAATCCAGATGTCGGCAAGTTCGTGAAAGACGGAATACGCAGCATATCAGATCTCCATCAGTCGGTTGATCATCTGGCTGGCGATTTCTATGACTCGGGCGTTGGCGGCATAGGCCTGTTCGATCAAAATGAGTTCCTGCATTTGAACATCAACGTCGACGCCATTTTCCGCTTGCTCGGCATCACGCAACATCGTGTGCTGTGTCGAGATCGAAGACAGGACCGTTTCGTTCTGTACGCGCTTTTGTCCCGACATTGTTGCAAACTGTGCCACCATTTCGGTGGAAGAGAAAGCGCCCTGGATGCCGTTTGAGCTGATTGAATTGACTGATTTGATGGATCCCAACATGGCGTTGAGAATTGTGGAGTCTCCGGTTGGTCCTTGTGCAATTGCTCCCAGTCCGTCACGCAAACGCCAAGTGGCGCCGCCTTGAGCCGGATCAACCGCAGCATTGATCGCGATGCGCGCCGCCAGGCCGGGCGCTCCGGTGCCGGCCGAATCAATGAACAGGCCGGGATCGCCCGGCGTCTTAGTCGGATCGATCGCGTCGTCCGAAAGCCGCGTAATGAGGTCTTCGGCCAGTGTGTCCAGCTGTGTGCTGAATGAGGGCAGGTCCTGATCGCGCAAGGTGAAGAGCGCGCCGAACAGTCCACTGGAAACGGCGCCATAGGAAGATGAGCCGGGGGTCAGGGATATCCCGTCGACCGAAAGTCCTGACAGGGCACCGTTTCCGATTGTCTGGTCGGGTCCGAAAGCTGAGGACGCATCAAACTCCACCTGCCGGGCAGTGCCGGCCAAAAGGAACACACCCTCCGGCGTGACGACGTCGATCATGCCGTAATTGCGTGGCACAGCCTTGACAGACAAGTATTCTGAAATGGTGTCGAGTACCCGGCCGCGCTCATCAATCAGGGCTGCAGCCTCCCCGGTAGTGCGGTCCATACTCGATATCTTGCCGTTCAGCTGCTCGATGGTCTTGAGCGCGGAATTGACGATATCGCGGCCTTGGGCAATTTCACGGTCAGCTTCCGTACGCAAGCTGACGGCGAGCTGCGACAGGCTGTGAAATTCCTGAACAATCGCGTTTGCCGAATTCAATACAACCGAAGCATCAGCGCCGGATTCAGGTGTGAGCGCGAGATTGGAAAGGGCGGATTCGAAGTTTGCGAACGTCTTGAAGAGACCATTCCCGTCAGCAGTGTCGCCGACACGGGAGGAAATGGTACGCCATGTCGAGGACAAGACGTCGGCCTGGGCCAGGTCGCTGGTCAGGTTTCTTCGCTCTGCCGTAATGGCTTCGTTCTGTGACCGCGCGATGCCATCCGTGCGAATGCCCGATGTGCTCCCGGCAACGACGTTCTCGGAGAGCAGAACAGATCGCCGCACATAGCCGGGCGTCGATGCGTTTGCGACATTGGTCGCAACCACACCGGCCCTCAGGCTGGTCACCTGAAGGCCGGATCGGGCAGAATGGATGGCGCTGGATAGTGACACTTAAGCTGATGCCTTCTGTCTCTGGAAATCAACGCTTGAGATTAGTGGTTTCCTGCAGCATCTCGTCGACTGTCTGGACGATTTTCGCGTTCGATGAATAAGCCCGCTGAGTTTCGATCAGGTCAGTAAGTTCCGCCGCGATGTCCGTCGTGGACTCCATCAGTGAGTAACCTGATATCCCGCCAACCGGGCCTGCGCCCGCGTCCCAGAGATAAAGGCTGCCACTCGATGCCGAGACAGCAAACGCCTGGGAATCCATAGCGCGCAAACCGTTCATATTAGGAACGTCACCCACAGGAATCTGATAAAGTGTTCGACGGAGACCCGTGCCATAGACGGCCTGAAGGAAGCCGTTTTCATCGATTTCAACAGAGCTCAGGTCACCGATAGGCGCGCCATCTTTCGTCACAGCCGTCGGCGAAAACGGTGCGGCAAGCTGGGTGACGCCAGCGCTGTCATTGGGACGGCCAATGTATACGCTGACCGGACCGTGTGGCAGTGTCAGCGAAACATTGCCTGTCGCCGGATCATAAGTCGCACCCGCGCTGGCCGTGGATGCAAGTATGCGCCCGCCCGATGCCGCAGCGTCGCTGAATTCCAGGTCCACTGTTCCGATCGAAACGGCAGGGTCGCCTGCACTGTCATAGATTTGTACAGTCCACTGGTTGCTTGCGCCCGACGCCGGAACGGTCGGAGTGAACTCGAATGTCAGTGAGTTGGCGCGGCCGAGATTGTCGAAGTACTCGACCGGCAGATTGTACGATCCGGTGGCAGAACCTGCGATCGTTGCATCAGCTGGCAAGTTTATCCCCAGATCGATACTCGAGGTCGGCGTCGCCGTGTATTGCGACGTCGCGATATTCACAGGCTCCAGGTTCACGCCGCTGTTGCGGCTGACGTTTCCGATGTCACCGGACGAATTCGCAGGCCAACCAAGAAGGAACAGGCCGCTTTGTGTCCGCAGGTTTCCGTTTTGGTCAGGATAGAACGAACCCGTGGGCAGGAGCATCATTTCGCGGTCAGACGGGGTTGCACTCAGGCCGCTTTCGCTGGTTACCGGAAACAGGCCGCGACCTGCGACAGCGATATCCGTGGCGCTGCCAGTGTCGATCAGCGACCCGGTCGCGGCGATATCCTTGAATGTGTTGACCCTAACACCGCCTGCGGCATACGCGGACGAGCGTTGCTGCAAGACCATGCTCGAGAATTCGACCTGGCTGCGCTTGTAGCCGGCGGTTGACGAGTTTGCGATGTTATCTGAAATGGTGGAAAGGCGCGCGGCGTTGACATTCAACCCCATGACACCTGCATTCAGGGACGACGAGATACTCATTACGGTTGCTCCTGCAAGGTAGTGCAACCGAAACTAGGTAAGGATGGTTAATGAGCTGATAACTCATTGCTCCACTCGTCTTAACGAGTCAGTATTGTTATTGATATCCTGCGGTTTTGCGCTGCCGACGGATCATCCTTCATAAGTGGGTCAGTGTCGGCTTTTCCAGATACTTCGAGAATCCGATTCGGGTCGAGACTTGAGCTGAGCAGCAATTTGCGTGCAGCATTGGCTCGGTCCGAAGACAGGTTCCAGTTGTCGTATCCCGCCCCGTTGCGATAGCTGAGGCTGTCCGTGTGACCGACGATCTTGATGTCATTCTCGAAAGTCGCGAACGAGTCGGCGACAAGGGCCAGCATGTCTGACAGCAGATTGGACGGAACACTCTGTCCCACAGGAAACAGCGGTGCGTCTTGAGAATCCGTGATTTCCAGAACAATGCCTTCGGCCGACATCTTGATAAGCATATGCTCTGAAAGCTTGCTGCCTTCTTCTGTCAGGGATTGCTTCAGTGTTTCCAGTTCGGTCGAAATCGCCTTTTCCTTGGCGGCATCAATCTCGGATTTGCCCTCGAACGAAGCTGAACTCGGGTGCCGGTCTGATGCGCCAGTGCCGTCTTTGGCGTAGGTCTCCTCGGTCATGATCGACGACCCGTTGAGGCCGTCTGATCCGCCACCGGATATGCGGGAAATCGGAATTGTCGGGCTGAAATAGTCGGCGAGGCCCTTGCGCTGCTCTTCTGTCGTGGCGTTGAGCAGCCACATCAAGAGAAAGAAAGCCATCATTGCAGTTACAAAGTCGGCATACGCAACCTTCCAGGCGCCACCGTGATGACCGTCCGCCTTCACCACGCGTCGCCGCTTGATGATGATCGGTTGAACGATCGCTGCTTGTTGAATTTCCATTAGTCCCACCGGCTTTTCTGATGAGACTGATCTATCAGACAGCCATGAAGGATCATTGCTTAGCCAAAGCTTAAATTTGGTCGTTGCGTTAATGCTTTTTCAATGGGTCAGACACCATTTGGAAGGGATTAACAATACTTCAACCAAAGGTGATTCGTGTCCGCGGTTCTGCGAAAAAAGATAGAGTCCGGGGCCGGAATTCCCCCGTCGATTCTGCAGATGCAGGAGTTTTGGGAGCAATTGCTCTCCAAGGCTGATGACTGGGCGCGCAACGCATTTGACGCCGAAACGCAGCCGATTGTCTCATGCCGGAAAGTTATCGGCGGTCGGGCGGCAAGTGCGCTTCTGGAGAAACCGTTTACCTTGTTTTTTGCTGCGGATGTATCGCCAGGACTGTGCGCGATTGCCCTGGATGAGCGCTGCGCGATCCAATGTGCCGCGACCCGCTTGCACCAGGACGCTGCAGGGCTTGAGGGCGCCTCGTCCCTGTTTCTCAAGCTTTTGTCCGAGCAGCCGACGATTACGCTTTGGCAGAAGTTTGCTTCAGGAATGCCGGACCACAATACAACGAAGAGCCACACGCCGCAGGTTGAGGCTTCAGGTGCGGCCGGTGCACTGGACGCGACAAGCCGCTATCTGGAGGTTGAGCTTACGCTCACCTTCGACGGGCAAGCCTCGCATATCAAGCTGCTCTACTTTGTCGACTATATGCAGCGCTATGCACGCACCTATGTCCGCCAGCTGGCTGAGCGTAAGGCGAAGGCGTGTTCGCAAAGCCCGAAATCACTTAGCGACAGCGTGCGGGCATCCGCGATTGCACTAGACGCTGTCCTTGATCGTATGACGTTGACGATCGGAGAATGCTCACAGCTTGAGATCGGACGTGTCCTTCCCCTGACCAAAGCAGATGCTGGCCGGTTGTTTCTGTCGGCGGAGACAGTGAACGGTAGCGTGGATATCGGAACGGGAGCGTTGGGGGTCTGGAAACGGCAGCGGGCTGTGAAGCTGCATACACCGATTTCAGAGAGTTTTGCCCGGGAAATTGTTGAGTTGTGAGATCGCTGCCGGTGACATGCCGGGGCTAAGGGAGTTTCGTAGTGAACGCTATACTGGGCTTGGTCATTACAGTGGTAATGGTCTTCGGTGGCTACCTGCTTGCCGGGGGCAAAATGGGTATTATCACCCATTCACTGCCATTCGAAATGATGATGATCGGTGGCGCCGCAGTGGGTGCTTTCCTTGCGGGCAATGATATGAGCACGGTTAAACATACCGGTGGTGACATCGTGGCCGTCTTCAAGGGCGCCAAGTGGAAGAAGACTGATTATCAGGACATTTTGTGCCTGATGCATGAGCTCCTGAACTTGATGAAGCAAAACCCCGTCGCGCTCGAAGCGCATATCGAGACGCCCGAGGAATCCAGTATTTTCACCAAATACCCCAAGATTCTCAAGGATCATTCCGCAATTGAACTGATTTGCGATTCCATCCGGTCGATGATCATGAATTTCGATAATGTTCACCAGGTCGAGGAGCTCTTGCAAAAGCAACTTGAGCAGCTCCAGGAAGATAAACTTCACGGCTCACACGCACTTCAGAACATGGCTGATGCCCTTCCCGCGCTGGGGATCGTCGCTGCCGTTCTGGGTGTGATCAAAACGATGGCCTCCATTGACAAGCCGCCGGAAATTCTAGGCGGCATGATTGGTGGAGCGCTTGTCGGCACCTTTCTCGGCGTATTTCTCGCTTACGGAGTCGTTGGGCCATTTGCCACCAAAGTTAAGGGGATACGCACCGAGGAACATGCGTTTTATACGATGATTGGCGAAATTCTCGTCTCGAACCTGTACCTGAATCCGGTGAACATCTGCGTTGAAGTTGCCCGGCGCCATGCGCCTTCGCGCGTGCGGCCATCATTTGATGAAGTGGAACAAGCCATTCGGGAGGCCAAGCGGGCGGCATGACTCGTTTTCCCTGGATTCTGCTGCTCAGCCTCTGCCTGGTCCCTCAGGTGCTTGCGGCTGAGCCGAATTCAGCGGCGGCTGACAAATCCGACCGAAACGCCGAGCTTTCGTCCGATCTCGATCAGTTCGTCCGCGGCGCAATAAATGAAGGTCTTCTGACGCCCTCCAATCCAGGCGACTCAGCGCCTGCCAAGCCGCATGTCGATGGCATGGCCACGATGATGCCAAGTGAACAGGTTACGGAACAACGGCAGGTCGGTACTGCTCATGAGGGCATGTGCAATGGATCTTATGCGCTCGACTTTTCCGGCCTTCAGCAGTTTAGCCGTTATCAGGAACTTTATGCAGTTCGCGATAACCAGGACGCTGCGACAGATCACACGGTCACTCCAGTCACGAGTAGTGAGCTTGCCAAGGCTCACATTGCTCTCGGCCTTTACTCAGAGGCCCTCATGGTCCTCAAGCGTACACAGGGCCCTGAAACCACGCCCTACCGGAAACTGGCCGAGTTGCTGGAAAGCCGGCAACGGCCGGACATCGAGTACTTCCGCGAGATGGCTTCCTGTCGTTCTCAAGCAGGCCATTGGCACGCCCTCGCTCAGATGGTTTCAGGCGATACGGACGGGTTCCAGAATCTCCAGAGCGCGCTGACCGAATTTCGCAAGCTGCCGCTTCAAATGCGCATCGACTATGCCGCGCTCGCAATCCCGGAACTTGAGCGGCACGGCGACAAAGCGTTAGCTCGCAAGCTGTTGGCTGACTTCAACGAAGTCGATATAAGCAACTCTCCACAGCTTCGCTTTGTGGACGCACTGGTCAAGCTTGACAGTGGGGATTCCGGTGCCGAGCGCACTATCGTCGGGTTTCTGTCGCATCCGCAATTCCAGGAACAGGCGCTTGCCGCCATGCTGAGGCGCAAGCGCCCGCTGGACCCGGCTTACCAGGAGATACTCCTTACCGATCTGATGCAGAAGTTCGGCCAGGAGGATGGCGACCGGCAACTGGCCGCCAGCCTCCAATTTGCTCTTGAGGAGTTGAGCGCGCGTTCCAAGTACCAGCCCATTATGGAACTGGCCAGGATGCCGGCGCTTCAAAACCCGGCCGCGCAAGCGGAAGTGAAGCGGCAACTGGTCGCTAGCCTGCAACGTGATTTGAGCAGTGAAGATCCTCTTCGCAACCTCGCTGCCATCAGTGCATTGGCGAGTGAATCAGGACTGCTCGACGACCATCCATCTAAGGATCAACTGATCAGAACAGCTACGGAGCAGGCTATTCATTTTGGCTTTGGATCAATTGCGAGCACGCTTGCTGGCAAATCTGAAACCAAGGAAAATGCGACGCTTCAAGTCGCGGCTCTTGCGTTCCTCCGTCGCGACTACACGTCAGTTTATGCTTTGGCCGATCAAAGTCCGGGCGATGATGCCATTACTCTGCTGGCCGCAAAAAGTGCAATTGCAGAGCAAGACAAGCCTTTACTTGCCAAGTTTGAAAGCCGGTTGCCATTGAAACCAGAAGTGACCCTCGCGCTGATCGAGCAAGACGCCTTGTCAGGCTACTGGATTGTTTCCGATCATGTATATGCAACCGCCAGTCAACTAACGGGCACGGAGCATTTGCGCCGCGTTGCGCGAGTCGAAAGCCTGAAAAGCGCGGCCCTCAGCAAGCCGCTACCGAGAGCGCCGATGACGATGGCGCGCATCCGGGAAACGCTTGGTGCGGCGTCCATTGCGTCCGCACCTGCCTCCAGAGGGAGCAACTAATGTCCAACGCCATTTACGCCACCCTAGCCCGCCAGCACGGCCTGATGCAGGAAATGCAGGTCGTCTCCAACAATCTCGCAAACTCGAGTACGACCGGTTACAAGACTGACCGGGCGATATTTGCTGAATTCCTCGTAGGCTCCGATTCAGGCAATACGTCGCTTTCAATGGGCAGTCTGGCTGGCCATGCCTTTGAAATGGAACAGGGCGGCCTCAAAGCGACCGGCGGCCAGTTTGACGTCGCCGTCCAGGGTAACGGGTTTTTCTCGATCGAGACACCGCAAGGCCCCCGCCTGACACGGGCAGGGCATTTCCAGCTTTCAGCGGATGGCACACTGGTCGACATGATCGGTAACAGTGTGCTTGGCGTCGGCGGTGGTCCCATACAGATTCCACCCGAAGCAACCCAGGTAACGATTTCCGCCGACGGCACAATTTCGGCTGATGGTGAATTGATTGAACAGATCGGTGTCGTCCTTCCCGACGGTGAGTTGATGCGCGATTCCAATACCTATTTTTCCGCGCCTGGCGGCTATGGAAATGCGACCGACT
Source organism: Hyphomonas sp. BRH_c22 (assembly GCF_000961795.1). Classification (GTDB taxonomy): domain Bacteria; phylum Pseudomonadota; class Alphaproteobacteria; order Caulobacterales; family Hyphomonadaceae; genus Hyphomonas. The sequence continues at coordinate 39,866 of NZ_LADU01000139.1, read as the reverse complement.
TCAGCGTGGTCCAGGGCGCCCTCGAGCAATCGAACGTCTCACCGGTACTCGAAGTCGCGCGTATGATTGAAGTGCAGCGTGCCTATGAAGCAGGCCAGACGATACTGGAACGCGAAGACCAACGAATCGGACAAGTCATCTCGACCATACGCGAGCGATAATCGTGATTACTGAACAAAGGAGAAGAGCATGAAGTCACTACAGATCGCAGCGACCGGTATGGCCGCGCAGCAACTGCGCGTTGATGTCATCTCGAACAACATTGCCAACATGAGTACGGCCGCCTACCGGCCCAGGGTCGCGGAATTTTCTGACCTGATGTACCAGCAATACCTGACGCCTGGCACGATTACCTCTCAAGTCGGCACAACCGTGCCGGCGGGCATACAGATCGGTACGGGCGTACGGCCATCAACGGTCTCCATGGAAATCACCCAGGGATCGCTTCGGGAAACAGGGTCGGAACTCGACCTTGCAGTCGATGGCGCTGGATTTTTCGAAGTGACGCTTCCGTCCGGTGATTCCGCCTACACGCGGGATGGAAAGTTCAACCGCAGTGTCGATGGCGAAATGGTAACAATGGATGGGTATCCGCTAGCCGATGGTATCGCGATCCCTGCCGATGCGCGGAGTATATCGGTCAGCCGGGATGGTGAAGTCGTGGCCTACTTCGACGATCAGGCCGCGGGGCAGGCAATCGGAGCGCTTCAGCTCGTTCGTTTCGTCAACGAGAAAGGCCTCGAAGCGCTTGGTGACAACCTCTTTCGTGAAACGGCTGCATCTGGAACTCCTGCCCAAGTGGTAGCCGGTACGGAAGGGTCGGGATTCATTCGACAAGGATTCCTCGAAGAATCCGGTGTGGATGTCGTAAAGGAAATTTCCGATCTCATCGAAGCGCAACGAGGCTACGAGCTGAATTCCAAAGTGATCACGGCGTCAGACGAGATGCTCGCTGCCACGACCCGTTTGAGGTAGCGCCATGATCTCGCTCATCGCACTTGGACTAGGCGCTTTGGCAATGGTTACAGACGCGTCGTCACTTGTCGCAGCCGAGGTCATTCGCGCAGGCGACCGTGTGTCCGCCGCCAACGCCGTCACCGAAGGGGAAGCATCTGCGGACATCAATGACCCCTTGTTGGGCCGGGAGGTGCGCCGCACGATCTATGTCGGACAAGCGATCACGGCGGACAATACGAGATCGCCAATGCTCGTGAAGCGTAACCAGGTCGTGTCGATCAGATACGTGAAAGGCCCGTTGGAAATTACAACAATTGGCCGTGCCATGGGCGAAGCCGGCGCAAATGAAACAGTGACCGTGCTCAATCAGGATTCGCGACAATTGGTACAGGGAATCGTCCAGGAAGAAGGATGGGTTTTAGCGCAATGAAAAAGCTACTCTCAACAACCGTTCTCGCAACAGCCCTCACGGCCTGTACCAGTTCGCATCATTCCGGCTCCCCCGTGGAGCACGCTGGCTATACGCAATGGACCGTGCCGGTAAGCGAGTTGGCCACGGATACGGATCCGAACCCTTCCCTCTGGGCGACCTCACCCAATGCGCTGCTGAGCATGCGTCGCGCCAAGGAAGTCGGTGATCTGTTGACGGTCGTCGTCGAGATGAACGATCAGGCCAGTCTGAAGAGCTCATTGTCGCGCAGCAGGGATTCAAGTGAAGACTTCAGTGTCGATGCCTTGTTCGGCCTGCCTGACGTGGTCAACAACGCCTTGCCCGGCGCAGCGAGCGTGTCACCGGCAATCGACTTCAACCGAAATTCGAATCTGAATGGCAGTGGAGCCGTGAATCGCGCTGAGAAGATTGCCTTCACGCTGGCGGCGCGTGTCGTCGGTCTCGAGCCCAACGGTAATCTCGTCATTCAAGGGTATCAACAAACGCGCGTTGGACATGAGGTCCGGTACCTGAGTGTCGCAGGCGTCATACGCGCTCAGGACATTACCCGAACCAACACCGTTTCGTATGAAAAGATCGCTGACGCTCGCATGTCATATGTTAATGAAGGCGACACGACAGGGTCCGGCGGTCGCAAGCTGGTGCCGCGGCTGCTCGATAAAGTCGTGCCGTTCTAGGGAACTCTCATGAAGAACATTATTTCTGCCGTTATCGTCATTGTCTGCATCATTGTGGGCGGAATAGGCGGAAACTTCCTCAAGAATGGGGCCGGTGCGACGTCAGGCGCTTCAGATCACACCAGCACACCGAAAGACAAATCTCACGCGGCGGAAAAGGCAGGCGGGCACGGATCAGAGCCAGCCGAAAAGAAAGACAGCCACGCTGCAAAGGATAGTCATGGCAGTCCGGCTTCGGGCTCGGTTGACTATTTCAAGTTTACGCGTGAATTCGTCATTCCGGTTATGCGGGAAAGCCGGGTTGAAAGTCTGGTGATCCTGAACATCAATCTTGAAGTCGATTCAAAAATAACTTCGAAATTGTTCGCCATGGAGCCCAAGATTCGCGACAATATCATGACGACGCTGATTGAACTCAGCAATGATGGCAGTACCCTTGAAGCGATTGCTAGCCTGGAAAATTACGAATCCATTCGCGCGACAGTTCTCATGAATCTGCAAAAGATCGTACCCGAAGGCATCAAGAACGTCTTGATCGTGGATATGGCCAAGCAGCAGCTCTAGCCTATCTCGGACTGTCCATACACGCATGTTCGTGGTGACTTACAGAGACCAGACTGCGTAAAGACCTATCAGTTCAGGTCGAGCTTGGGAGCCATCGTCCCGGCATACTCGTCAGCGCGATACAGGTCGATGCCCATCTGGTAGAGCCCCTCGGGTGCCTTCGCGTCGCCAGTCAGAACGCTGCCACTCCAGCTGAAGTTTGTCTTACTCTCGTCGAGTGTCTCGTTCCAGACCACTTTTCCGGTATCGTCCTTGACTGTCAGGACGGCGCGGTCGACTTCGTCTGGAATGTCGACTGTGAACTTGATGGCCTGCTCGGAGAACGGAACCCAGGTCGATTCCACCGTAACTGTTTGCCCCAGCCATTGACTGGCAACAATGGCATAGAGGTCACTCATCTTGGCGGCAATGACATCGAGGCTTGAGTTCGATTTCACGTTCTGCTCCAGCGACGAGAATGTCGCAAGCTGCTCGACAAACTGGGTCGAATCAAGTGGTTCAAGCGGGTCCTGATTACGAAGTTGAGCCGTCAGGAGCTTCAGGAAGGTGTTGAACTCTTCTCCGATTCCCGGCTGCTCCGCCGACCCGGTTGCGATGCCTGCGGTTGTGTTTGTTACCGGTGCTACAGTGGTCATGGGTGGGTCTTTCAGAGCTTGATGTTCAGGCCGCCGCTCGACGTCGAGCCGGGCCGAGAGGTTTGTGCTGCGACCAGGACAGGAGCACTCAGTTCCTGATTTCCGGCGATGTCGGCATCAATCCGGCCGTTACGCGGAGTTTGCTGACCCGGATCCTGCTGGGCTTGCTGTTGTTGAAAGGACATATTCTGGCCGGACAATCCCTGTTTTTCCAGAGCGTTGACCAGCTCAAAATGCATCAGGCGCAGTTGCCGCATTGCTTCCGGGGATTCGCCCGTGATGGTCACATGTTGAAGGCCCTGGGAATCGAATTTGTAGTCGATGGAAACGCGCCCCAGTTCGGGCGGATCGAGTTGAACGACGATACGGTTCTTGCGGTCGTCGGGCGACGCCAGAGAATCGGAAATCACATCGACGACCTCAGCTGGAGTTGCTGTTATCAAGGCATGCGTTTGTGTGAAGCCGGTTGGAACAGGGGCGGTCGCCGTTTGCGGCGCTTGATTTTGTAGCAGGAAAGGCGGTGCGCCCAGGCTCATGTCCTGAGATGCAGCAGGCTTATCGGTCGTCACGATATCCGAGAATGATGCTGCATCAGTTCGCTGTGGTGTCGAAGCTTTAAGTTCCGGATCGGTCAGGGAAGCATCATTAATGAACCGGTCACGATCCGATTGCTTGTGGTCGGAGGCATTTCCACTGGTCGCCTGCGCTGCCGATTGCGATGCAGGTGTGGCTATGGTGCCCGTGCTTTCGACTTTATCCGTCGATCCAGTATGGGTCGGTGAGTGTGCGGCAAGGCTTGCTGCGACGCCTATTGGGGCAGACTGAACGGCAGGCTCAGTATCGGTGTGATTTGAAGCGTTGGCTGCATCAGATGGAGGTGATGGTGATTCGCTTTTAGATTGTAACGCTGGGTCAGAAACTTCATGTGAGGCCATAGCCGGTGATGCGGGAATTTCAGCAGCAACGGGCAAGGCTCTTTCAGAAACAGGCGTGGCGAGCGTCTCGCCTGCAGTGCTTGACGAAGAAGTCGTGATCATGTCGGCCGTGCGGGTGTCCGTGACGAGCTCATCAGTCATTTCCGAGGTCAAGTCAGCTGCAGAAGCGAGCCCCGGGGCCAGTTCATTTGCGGAACTGCGGGTCGCCAAGGTAATATCAGCACTCAAGGAGAGGTCGAGCAATTCCCCATCAGGCGAGGCATCCGGCTCGGGTGTCTTCTGCGCAACATTTATGAGAATTGCCGAGACAGATGTCTGCCCTGCCTCAGTCCGGTTCAGACTTTCCGGCTCCTCATCACGAGGCGGCACCCTGTCGAACTTCGACAGGCTTTCTCTGAAGTCGGCGCCTTTGTGGTCCGTCTCCAGAGGCTTTTTCCCTGGTTCGGAAGCGGGCCTGGCCGGACGACTGAGGAAATCCGCTTCGAGGGTGAAAGCCATTTTTGAGCCTGTAATTCTTGCTGTTAACCAAATTAAAACCACGCCGCGTAAAAAGTAGGTTAATTCTCGAAGTGATTTCATTCACTTTTCGATTTTGTATGCTTACGGAGTATCAAATGGCAGGCCCAATTGCCTATCCCGGTATGAGTGCACCCAGTATCGGGCCCCTGGAGCGTGTGAATGCAGCCTTGTCTGACGCTGATGTATCGAACATTGGCCAGCGCTTTGAACAAATGCTTTGGGCCGAAATGCTGACTCATGCGGGTTTGGAAAAGGCTTTTTCGCAGGGAGGCGGAGAAGCCGCCTCTGCATTTTCCAGATATGTTGTCGAGGCGGTTGCAAAGGATATAGCTGAGTCTCACCCGCTTGGTCTTGCCGACGCCGTCAAATTCAATGCCGGTCCTGCGCCGCAACCGAGAGTGGATAAGATATCGTGAACCATCTCGAACTCGGCGCCCAGACGGGCAGGCTTAGGGATATTCTTCTCAATGAGAGAAACTTGCTTCTGACAGGGCGGGCGCGTGATGCAGCTGCCCTTATGCCAGACAAGATGGAAGCGATACAGGATCTCGAGGCGTTTCTTGCTGATAGGGAACTAAATTCCCATCCTGTCGGGCATCGCGCAGATATGGAAGAAATTGTCCGTCTCTCCCGAGAGAACTCAGCGCATTTCGATGCGATCAGGAATGGTCTGCGCCATGCCATTGAAAGACTCGAGTCAATGCATGGCAGTGCCTATGTCGGATCCTACGCGCAGAACGGAAGTAAAATTCCTTTTACGGAGGTTACTGGTCAGTTCCGGAGAAAAGCGTGATCGATTAACCCTATCTACACAATGCGATCTTAGGGATAACTGTAACAACCAAGATAGGTTGGCGGTTTTCTCCGCTGTCAGGATGACGCGAGTTTGATCAATTTCATGGCTGAGGTCATGGAGAAATATTTAGAGGTACCAAACTGTGTCCAGTATTCTTACCAATAACAGCGCCATGGTCGCGCTCGACACCCTTCGCAGCATCAACAAAGATCTCGCTACGGTTCAAAACGAGATCTCGACAGGCAAGAAAGTGTCGTCCGCCAAGGACAACGCTTCGATCTGGGCCATCTCGACTGTCATGTCGACCGACGTTGAAAGCTTCAAGACGATTTCCGACTCGCTGAACCTCGGTTCTTCGACTGTCGGGGTTGCGCGTTCGGCTGCTGAAGCCGTTACCGAGAACCTTCAGGACATCAAGAACCTTATCGTTGCATCCCAGCAGGGCAACGTCGACCGTTCGAAGATTCAGACTGACATTGATGAACTGACAAAAGGCATCCAGACGATTGTCGGCGCCGCCCAGTTCAACGGCCTGAACCTGCTTGACGGCAGCTCGACCGCCGATGTTGACTTCCTGGCATCGCTGGATCGTTCGTCAGGTGGCTCGGTCGCCGCTTCGTTTATCAGCGTTGAGCGCCAGGACCTGTCGCTCAGCAACTCGGCCACTGCTGCCACGTTCGGCGCCGTGGCGAACGCCGACATGACGATCATCAACTCGGGCGCGAACTCGGGCACGGCAACGGCTGCTGCCGCAGCAGGCACTTTGGACGTTACGATCGAATCTGTCGCCGATGGCCACAGCTATCGCATCCTTCTCAATGACTCAGCGACCAACAACTCCCTTGGTCAGCGTACGTTCGAGTATGTTGCGAATGCTGACGATAGCGCTTCCTCGGTCGCGGCAAACCTGGCCAACCAGATCTCGACCTTCTTCTCGGCAACTGGCGAAACCAACTACTCGGTCTCCCGTGCTGATGGTACGATCACGATCGCTAACGCCTCCGCAGCTGCTCTTGCCGTTACGGCGACGGCGACGACCGGCGGTACAGCAGGCACGACCACAGGTGGTCTTGGCAACCTTGCCACGGTTGATGTTACCACGGACGCCGGTGCAACCTCTGCTCTGACCGCTATTGAAGGCCTGCTGCAAACCTCGATCGACGCTGCGGCTGCCCTCGGCTCGTCCCAGAAGCGCATCGAAAGCCAGGGTGAATTCGTGAACACACTGGTCGACGCCATGACGTCGGGCATCGGTGGTCTCGTTGACGCCGACATGGAAGCTGCTTCCGCGAAACTGCAGGCTCTGCAGGTTCAGTCGCAGCTTGGTGTTCAGGCTCTGTCCATTGCGAACCAGGCACCGCAGTCTCTGCTGTCACTGTTCCGCTAATACTGACTGGTGGCCCGGGCGTTTGATGCGCTCGGGCCATTCCCACTACGTCGCCAGGAGGGCGCTTTGCATAATTTGGCATTCAAGGCTTATGGTCAGGTCCAGAAACGCACCGCGAGTGACAAGGGAATTGAGCACGCACTCTTCCTTCAGATCACCGAGGCTCTTGAAGAGGTCGCCAGGTCAGACTCTCCCAGTCCGTCAGCCAAGGCAGACGCCATCCATCGCAACCAGCAACTGTGGACGCTTCTCACGACCGATTTGCTGAACCCCGCCAATTCACTTCCGATAGATTTAAAATCCAGGCTCCTGCAGCTCTCCAAGTTCGTACAGAAAACGAGCATGGAGATTCTCTCAGGTACCGGCAACATAGCCGACCTGATTGAGGTCAATCGTCCGATCATTGCCGGCCTCGCCGGTTCCGCTCAGCCCGATTTGCATGGTGAGGCAGCCTGATGTCCGGTCTCGTTCTGAAAATCGCCCCTGGTGAACGCTTTATCGTCAACGGCGCCATCCTTGAGAATGGTGACAAACCTGCCCGCATTCGGATCACTGACAGTGATGTCAGGGTCCTGCGCTGCCGTGACGCTTTGCGACCCGAAGAAGTCAACACGCCCTGCAAGCAAGTCTACTATGCCGTCCAATTGCTGATCACGGGTGATCTTGAGGAATTCGGCACGCTTCCGGCGATCGACGATGAATGCGCCAAGCTTCTCGATGTTTTTAAAGCCATCGATCCTGAACTCATTCCGACGCTCCGTTCGATGATCAGCCGGGGAAATTACTATTCGGCACTCTGTCACCTCCGGCAGATTCTGATCTTGGAGAACCAGCTCCTGGCGCGATTCAACAAGTCTCCTGTGACACTCGAAGATGCGAAAGTCGCCTGACCCATGTTTCAGCCCGTCATTCCCCTGACCGGCAATAGTGGGTGGAAGTTCCTTGAGGCGACCTATGAGCGCCAGCTTGAGAGCCATTCCAATTCTGCGCAGGTCAAACTGGACCGCGATTATCTCATTGAAAAGTTTTCCAAGCCGATTTCGGTCGAAAATTTTCTCGATGACAGACGCTTACTTCGTGTTGCGCTGACCTCATTTGATCTAGGCGGCGAGGAATGGAAACGCGGGTTCATCGACAAGGTACTCACCGAAGTTGCTGATCCGGAAAGCACGTTTCTGGCCCGGCTGAACAACTCAAAGTACACTGCGTTTGCGAAAGCCCTGAAACCCATTAGCGGGATGATTTACTTCTCCCCGGAGGAGGTGGCAGGTATCGCAAACAATTTTGAGACGGCTTCTTTCAAGGCCTCCGTCGGTGAAGTCGACGACAGCATGCGTCTCAGCCTCAACTACAAGTCGGAAATCGGAAAGATTGCCGGATCAGGCTCTAGCGAAGAGGCCATTCTTTATAGGATGCTCGGCGATGTGCCGATCCGAACCCTGCTCGAAGGCGCCACGAACCTGCCTTCGGATATCGGCAAACTGCCGATCGAGCGCCAGGCCGTCATTCTCAAAGAAAGCCTGCAGCGCACTTTCGGCATTCGCGAAATGTCCGAGCTCACCTCACCTGAAAATATCAACCGGGTGATACAGAGGTTTCATGCGATGGAGTCGATCGCACAAGGCATGACCAATTATTCGTCCGCATCCGCCGCATTGACACTTTTGGGAGGCGGCTCTGGCCTTGGCAGCCAAGGAAGTCAAAATCTGTTTTTAAGTCTGCTTTGATCAGAGCTCAATCGGTGTTGCGGGCATGGTTTGCACGTCCGGACCGCTCTCTGACTTCAGGATTTCCTCCAGACGCGCAAAGGCGGTTTTGATGCCGCTCTCATTCCGTGTTCCGGCATACTTGTCCAGCAATGCAAAGAGCGCGATGGCCTTATCGGCCTCGGCATCCTTGCCGAATTCATACAGGTTTGCCCTCAGCATCGGCGCAATCTCTTCATACAGGGCGAACATGCGGCGGCATTCGCGAATGAGGGCGTTCTCCTCGTCTGTTGCAGCATGGGGCAAGCTGCGCGACACGCTCCGGAGAATGTCGATCGCCGGATAGCGACCGCGTTCGGCAATGTCGCGCGCGAGGATGATATGGCCATCCAGGATCCCGCGGATCATGTCAGCGACCGGTTCTTCCATGTCGGATCCGGCGACAAGTACAGAATAGATTGCCGTGATGTCGCCTTTGCCGTCCGTGCCCGGACCGGCCCGCTCGGCGAGCTCTGCAATCACGCGGACGGTTGAAGGCGGAAAGGCATTGAGGGCTGGCGTTTCGCCAGCGACCAGCGCGGTCTCGCGATGCGCCTCGGCAAATCGCGTGATCGAATCGAACAGGAGCAATACATTCTGCCCCTGGTCGCGGAAGTGCTCTGCCGCAGTCATCGCGCAATAGGCGGCGCGCTTCTTGGCGCCGGGGGGCTCGCTTGCCGTTGCAGCCACAATGACGGTCTTGGACAGGATCGATTTCGGCAGGACATTTCGCACAAAATCGTTCACTTCGCGGCTACGCTCGCCGATCAGGGCAATCACGACCCGTTCGGCCTGCATGCCCGCTGCGAGAGACCCAAGAAAGGTCGACTTTCCGACACCCGAGCCGGCAAACAGTCCCAGCCTCTGCCCTCGGCAGATCGGCAGCATCGTATCGGTGACCATCCAGCCGGATGGCAGGCGTGGCCCGATGCCGCGCCGGGCATGTGCGGGCAGGGGTGCAGCATGCAGCCTGCGGGGAATCGAGCGGGTTGCAGGAGACGCCATATCCCCGGTGGTAACGTCTCCGCGATAGTTAATGATCTTTCCAAGCCAATGGTCGCCAGGTTCGATTCTGGCTTCCTGTTCAATCTGGACCTGGTCGCCGATCCGAATCGCATCGCAGGGGGAAAACAAGAGTGCCGTAACGCTGTCACCCGAGATGTTCAGAATTTCCCCGAGAACCGTAAGACCCTGCTTTTCAATGATAATCTCATTGCCGACTCCAGCCAGTTCGCTGATTCCGGCGATCTTGATAACACCAGGCGCCACGTCGGTGACGGTGCCCCATAGCTTGAAAAGCTTCATCGATGAGGCAGTTGCACCCGTCCGCATGGAAACCGGCCTTCACATGTAATTAACCCTTTCTTTAACATATATTACCAAACCTTGTGATGCGGTTAACCAAAGTGAATCGATCATGATTTCCGATCTGCCCATGTTTCAGGTTTTAGGTGCCATGGCGCGCCATGCTGCCGAGAGCCAGAAGGTGAGCGCGACAAATATCGCGCACGCTGACGAGCCCGGTTACAAGGCGGCAAAGATTGAATCATTCGAGGCCTTCATAGCGCGTGCGGCGTCTGGAACCGAGCCTGGTGGTGTTTCGGCATCCTTCAAGACGCTCCTGGCAGACACGCAAGCTGCACCGAATGGCAACACGGTCAGCCTCGAGCAGGAATTGTTCAGTTCGGCGGAAGCCATGGGCCAGCACAATCTGGCACTGACCGCCTACACGAAAACCCTCGACCTGTTGCGAACGGCGATGGGCAAGGGACGCTAAGGGAAGTCAATCATGAATCCTCTCAAGGCAATCATGCAGCAAGCGGTCTCCGGGATGCAGCTTGAAACCCGCCGTATCACGGTGGCGGCAGAGAATATCTCCAATGTGGATACGCCCGGCTATCAGAAGAAGATGCTTCTCATCGAGCCTCAACTGTCGGGGTCGAGCCAGTTCCTGGCGATGAAAGAGATGCTCGACGAGACAGCTGGCCAACGCGACTACAATCCATCGCATCCAATGGCCGACCCGGATGGTTACGTGACGATGTCGAACGTATCTCTGGTCATGGAAATGGCTGATCTGCGCGAGGCCAACCGGACCTATGAGGCCAATCTTAACGCGTTCCAGCAGGCGCGGTCCATGTACTCTTCCCTGCTTGATATTCTGCGGCGCTAGAAAGGCGATATGCGATCATGTCTACAGTAAGCTTCAACGCCTACACGGCCCTCAACACGACACGGCCGGCAGATACAGCCAAGGCCGCGACCAAACCGGATGCCGACAAGAATGTCGTCGCCGAAGGTATCAACGACTTCAGGGCGGCCCTTCAGCAAGCCGAAAAGACAACCATGCAGACGGCCGTTACGGGCGCTGACCCGCATGCAATGGTCGCTGCCCTGGCGAATGCCGAACTGATGCTCGATGCTGCCGTCACCATTAGGGACAAGGTGGTCGAGGCGTATCAGGAACTCCTCCGCATGCCTGTTTAGAGGCCGGAGGTCGCCATGTCCGAAGCTGAAATTTTCGAGGTTCTTCGTGCCCATATCTGGGGCGCCGCAATGATGGCCATGCCCATCCTTGCCGTGACGTTGATTGTAGGCTTCGGAATCGGCCTGCTGCAGGCGCTGACATCTATCCAGGAAGTCACCTTGACCTTCATTCCGAAGATCCTGGCGGTCGTGATCGTATTTTTTCTTTCGCTTGGATACATGACCAGGCTGTGCCTGGACCTGTTCAATAATTCGGTACTTCCACTCATTTCCAGATAGGTCCCACGTGCCGTCATCGAACACCTTCGGCCTGGCCCGGCCTACATCACTGCTGGCCATCGGCCTGATGCTGGTCATCCTTGTGATGATCCTGCCCATCCCCGCTTGGGTCATGGATGTTGGCCTGACCCTGTCTTTTGCGTTCGCGATCCTGATCTTCGCAACCTCGGTATTTATCGAACGGCCGCTGGATTTCTCGTCATTCCCCAGCGTGCTTCTTGCATCGCTTATCCTGCGCCTTGCGCTGAACGTGTCATCGACCAAGCTGATCATCGGCGAGGGCCATACAGGAACCCAGGCTGCCGGCGGGGTAATCGAGGGCTTCGCGATGTTCATCATGGGCGGGAACCTGTTCGTGGGTCTCGTCGTGTTCAGCGTTCTTGTGATCGTGAATTTCATGGTCATTACCAAGGGTGCAGGCCGCATGGCCGAGGTGGGTGCACGCTTTGCCCTTGATGCCATGCCGGGCAAGCAGCTGGCGATCGATTCCGATCTCGCCGTCGGGGCCATCACGCATGAAGAAGCCAAGAAGCGCCGCCAGAAGGAACAGGAAGAGGCCGCCTTTCTCGGGTCGCTCGATGGCGCCTCGAAATTCGTCAAGGGTGACGCCATTGCCGGCCTGATCATCACCGTGCTGAATCTGGTCGCAGGCATTGCCATAGGTCTGACCGTCCACAATCTCAGTTTTTCGGAGGCTTTGAGCATTTATTCGGTCCTGACGGTGGGCGATGGCCTCGTGTCGCAGGTTCCTGCCGTCATCGTGTCAGTCGCCTCCGCGCTGCTCTTGTCAAAGGGGCGAGAGGAAGGTGCCATCGATCTGGCGCTCGTGGCCCAGCTCGGCACCAACGTCGCCGCGCTGATGATCGTTGCCGGTATCCTGTTCGTCTTTGCGCTGTTCCCCGGTCTTCCGTTCGTCCCCTTCATGCTGGCATCAGCCGGGTTCGCGACGGCATCGGTCCTCGTGCGGCGCCGGTCCCGTGCAAAGGACGCTGAAGCCGAACAGGTCCCCGAGAATACAGCACCGGAGCCAGTGAAGTTTGGCGACTCGATCCACGCTGACGAAATCCACCTCGAAGTCGCGCCCGACCTGGTGAACCTCGTCCTGCTCGGCGATAACGGCTTCGAAAGCCGCATTCACAAGATCCGCCGCTACATCGCCGAGGAATACGGTTTCGTGCTGCCGCCGATCCGTATGACCGACAATCCGACTCTCAAGAAGAACGAATACCGGATCCGGATTCAGGGCGTCCGGATCGATTCAGGCCTCCTGCGCCCAGGGTTCATTCTCGCGTTGATGGAGGATGATCAGTCGCCCCACCTGCAGGGAGAAAAGGTCAAGGAGCCGGTCTACAAGGCGGCAGCCCGTTGGCTGCCCAACGGCAAGAAGCAAGAGTTGGCAGCCGCTGGTGTCCCTGTCGTTGAGCCGATCGAAGTCCTCGCCACCCATATGCTCGAAGTCATCCAGTCAAACTTCTCGCTGGTCTTCACGCGCATGGTCATGCTGGACACACTTGATGCGCTTACCACTGTGACTGATAATGATCGGGCTGCGGCCAATCGCCGGTTCCTGGATGAGTATATCCCGGCAAAAGTATCCCCTGAAATGCTCCTGTCGGTCGTTCGCCTCCTGCTTGAGGAGCGTGTCTCCGTTCGCAACCTCTTCCTGATCATCGAGACGATCGCCGAGGTCAAGGCTTCGGCAACCGGCCTGCCGCGCATTGTCGAACTGGTCCGCCAGCGCCTCGCCTTCCAGATTGTCGACCGTCTGCAGGACGATCAGGGGCGGCTGCCGCTCGTCCAGCTTTCGTCAGCCTGGGAGCAGAAATTCGTCCAGTACGAAGTCAATAACGAAAATGGCAGCTGCGATGTTGCGCTCCCGCCTGAAATGTTCGGCGAATTGACGTCCGAGGTGCAGTCCAAGCTGAACGATGCAGCCAAGAAGGGCATCATGGCATCCGTGGCGACCTCGTCGCGCCGCCGGCGATTCCTTCAGACCGTGCTGGCCAGCAAGGGTATCCGCAATTCGGTTCTGGCCTATGAAGAGATAACCGCAAAAACCAAACCGTATATCATCGGCGTTGTCTGATGGTTGAGCTCGCCGCCATGGCGGACTCGCTGGCACCATGGCTGGCGGTGTTCTTCCTGGTTGTGGCGCGTCTGACGTTCATCATATTCTTCATGCCCGGCATTGGCGAGCAGGTCGTGCCCGTACAGATGCGCCTGATGATCCTGCTCGCCGTCGCAATGGCACTCGCCAGCACCGGCGTGGTCGAGGCGCCGCCGCTGACTCCCCTGTCAGGCTTTGGCGGGCTCCTGCTCAGCGAGCTTACGATCGGATTTTGTCTTGGGGCTGTGCTGCGCGTCTCGGTCTGGATGCTCAGCATTGCCGGTACGATCATTTCCCAATCCATTGGCCTGTCACAGCTGCTGGGTGTCGCGCTCGAGCACGAGGCGCAAAGCCTGACGGCCAACATGCTGTCCATGGCCGGCGCAGCCATCCTGTTGTCAGCAGATTTTCACCTGACGGCCATCGCGTCACTGCTGCGGCTGTACAATGAAATCCCGGTAGGCGCCCTGTCGGCTCTGGATTGGGACCTGCTGATCAATCGAAGTTTTTCGGCCGTCGGATTCGCCGTGCTGCTGGCATGGCCCTTCGTTGCCGTAAACCTGCTGTACAACATATGCCTCGGCTTCATAAACAAGGCACTGCCACAGCTGATGGTCGCCTTTGTCGGCGCGCCGCTGATGATCGGCGGCGGCACAATCCTGTTCGCCTTGTCTGTCGTTGGCTTGCTCATCGTGTGGAAGGACCGGGTACTCCAGGTCGTCGGATGGTTGTAGGGTAACGCATGGCCGAGCAGGAATCCGATAGCGGCGAAAAGGAATTCGAAGCCACCGATTCCAAGCGCCAGCAAGCGCGGGATGAGGGCAACGTTCCTCAGTCGAAGGAGGCGAACGCCTTTGCACTGATCGCTGGTGTTCTCGGTGCGGGCGTGGTTCTGCAGGGCGTGATCGGGAACAGCATATTCAGCGAGTTCTCCGGCTTCATGTATCACGTGGATGCCTATGCAAATGACGTGTTTACCGGTGGCGGTGCGCAGACAAAAACCTGGCTGTCCGGGGCACTGCTCCAGTTCCTGTCGCTTTTCGTCATTCTTGCTGTGGTCGTTCTGATTGCGCTGGTTGTCCAGCGATCCATTTCGTTCTCGTTCAAGAAGATCCAGATGGACATGAAGAAGATATCTCCGGCGGAGAATCTCAAGAAGAAGTATGGTGCGCGCGGGCTGACGGACTTCCTGAAGGATACGGTCAAACTTGGCTTTGCCGGTGTGATTGCCGTATTTTTCCTGTTTCAGCTGGCGAAAGACTACTATGCCAGCAGCGCTATCGAACTCGGCCATTTCGCGACATTCACCTTCAGCCAGGCCCTGAAACTGATTCTGTGGTTTCTCCTGTTTCAGCTGGTTCTCGCGGCCCTTGATCTTCCGCTCCAGAGACGCCTCCACGAGAACAAGCTGAAAATGTCTCGTGAGGAAATGAAAAAGGAGATCAAGCAGAGCGAAGGTGATCCGCAGCTCAAACAGTCACGCCGTCACGCAGCCTCCAAGCTCACGAAAGGCCAGATGCTGCAGAACGTGAAGACGGCGACGGTCGTCATGGTCAACCCGACCCACTACGCCGTCGCCTTGAGATGGAACCCGGATGACAATCTCGCACCCGTCTGCGTTGCGAAGGGTATGGATCATCTCGCAGCAAAGATCAGGGAACTGGCTGTCGAAAACAACGTCCCGATCTATCGCGACCCGCCTTCAACGCGTTCCATCTACAAACTCGTGGACATTGACGAGGAAATCCAGCCCGAACATTTTGCAGCCGTCGCTGCAGCCATCAACTTTGTTGAAAGTGTGCGCAAGCACATGTGAGGAAGCCATGTCCAAGCGAAAACCCGACTTGCAGAAAATCGTCTCGCTCAAGCGTCAGAAGGCGGAGCAGGACCACGCCATTGCCCAGAAGGAACTCGACCGTGTGGGCGCTGAGGCGCAGCGACTGGTCGAAACCCTGAGCCACCTCGACCATCAGCGCGAGGATGTCAGGTCTCTCATGATGTCACACCAGAATGGTCATGTGACAAAGCTCTTACGGGATATCGAGGCCCTGCAATCATCGGTGTCCGAAAAAGAGGCAGAGCTGCTGGGCGTGCGGGATGTATTGAAGCGCGCATTCGATTCAGAAGACCGCCTGAAGCGAATGAAGGACTAAGCCACCGCCTCGGCGGGCCTCTGCTCTCGATTGCCTAGGACGCCTGTCGAAGGATCCATTCGTCGGCATCTCCGATAAGCCGGCCAAGATCTTGAGGCGCCGACGTTTCTACCCTGTCCCTGCCATTTCGCTTGGCTTCGTAGAGTGCCTTGTCCGCTCGCTCCAGAGCTGGGAGAATATCGGTGTCCGAAGCCTCCGGCACGCTGATTCCGATACTGATCGAAATACCGAACGCGCCCGTTTCGGTTGGAAAAGACAATCGCTTGACGGCCTCGCGCAGCCGGTTTGCGAGAATCCCTGCTTTTTCCAGATCGGTTTCAGGAAGTATCAGGGCGAACTCTTCGCCGCCCAGTCGTCCGACAAGGTCTTCGTCACGGGTGCTGTCGGAAATGACGCCCACCAGCTGCTTCAGAACATCGTCACCTGCATTATGTCCGTGAACATCATTCACAGCCTTGAAGTGGTCGATGTCGATCATCAGGACAGAGACGTCGAGCCCGTGGCGCCTGGACCGCAGGACTTCGCGCTCGGCAAAGCGGAAAAAGGCGCGCCGGTTCAGCGCCTTCGTCAAAGGGTCGGTCATGGCTAGGTCAAACAGGAAGCACTTGTCCTCTTCCAGTTTTATCAGGTCCCGCACGGCATAGCGCCCGGCGCTTCGCAGGCAGATGTCCTGGCTCACCAGCTGCGCAAAACTGCCCAGTACCGCAAGTTTGTCGGCGCCGAACTCCCGCGGCTTTTCATCAATCAGGCAAAGCGTTCCGAATCGTTTGCCGTCGGGGTCGCTCAGGGGGGCGCCTGCAAAGAACACAATGTTCGCTGCGCAAGTCAGGCTCTTATCGCGTGAAAAGAAGGCTTCCTTGCGAACATCCTGCACGACAAAAAGGGAATCCGACAGATTGGACAGTGCACAGAATGCGAGAACGTGATCCAGGGAACCCGGCGCGACACCATGCTGGGAATGATACCAGTGCCTGTAGCGCTCATTGAGTACCACGACGACGGTGGGAAGATCGAAAACGAGCGCGGCAGTTCGGGAAATCTGGCTGGCGTCATAGGCCATCGATCCATTGAGAATCTGATACCGCTGCAGCACGTCGGCTTTGAGATTCTCGAAGCGTGGTGGCAAGTTGTTCAGCAAGATGATGTGTCCCCCCGGAATCGCTTTCTCACAGATAATCATAAAATGTTTCGAGGGAGTTATTTTATCGAAAATTCGCAAAATTCTTAAACAACTAAAGAGGGTATTGATAAGCGACCCCAGGTTGTCTTTGTGACCGCAGGCCCCATCGTGCAGGATAGGTGATGCTCCGCAGGCAGTCTTTTTAACAGGCCGCAACAGGCGGCTGTTCTGGTGCGGATCATGATACCGACACCATGGTGGAAAGCGTCAGGACTGAAAATCCGGGCTGCTGGTCCGGTGGGCGTCAGCCTGCTTGCGAAGCGTCAGCGCCTTCAGTGCGCGGTTCGGCCTCGATCAGGCGAACGCGGATGTCCCGGACTCCGGTGGCGCGCACAATGGCCGAATCAGAAATTCCGGCGATATGCACGCCCGTGACCGCTCCGGTCGTGATGGCGGAGCCTTTCTTCAGGGGCATGGCGCGGCGAGCAGCATTCTCCAACATGAAGCGGAACGATTCCACAGGGCCGCCGGGAATCGCAGCAGGCGTGGCCTTTCCGACACGCGTGTCGCCGATAATCGTTTCAAATGACCATTCATCGGTCTCCAAATCCTGCCAGTGGGGAATCAGGTCGCCGATCACAAGCCCGAAATTGTTTCCGAAATCGGAGATCGTCACGAGGGGTCCAAGATCGTTGATTCCCGCAAACGGGCTGGACGCTATCTCGATACCCGCGTGAATGGCGCCAATCATTCCGATCGCTTCGGCACTGGTCCATTCTGTCTTGTCATCGGGTGCATCCTGCGCGGTAATGATCACGCACTCGCCTTCAATCGCGGCAAACCCGCCCTTGAATACCGGCATGACCGACGGCGATGCGCTTGCCGCCCTGACCTGGCTGGAAAAGATTGGACCCGCCAGCCTGTCGGTCCCGAACCGGATGGCATCATCGCCCATGATGCGGCCAACTTTCCAGCCGGCGACGGGTTCGGGCCAGGCTGATATCGCCAAGTCCTGTATGGCGTAAGCGTCTGCCAGTGTTTGCGGCACTGGCCCCGGATAGGCCTCGATCGCCTGAGCCGAAAGCCGGGCTTTGACGAACGCCGATGCGAGGTTCGCTGCCGAGTTGGAAAATTCTGTCACGCGCGTCGTCTACCTTTTTTTGGATGGCGATTCTAAATTCGCTCTTTGTCTGGACACCTTAGGAAACCGGTGTCATTTATTATTACCGATAAGCCGAGTTTGCAAATTCTGCAAATGAAACGAGGCTAAGCGACGATAGAAAAAGCATCTGGACTAAGGGAAACGCCGACATGACCACAAGAAACAAATCGATGCAAAGCGGCCTGACGGCAGCGATTGGCGGCCTTGTTCTCATGCTCGGAGGGTGTTCGAGCCTCACGGCGGCTGCGGGCGCCGGATCGCCGGTTCCGGCGGCGGTCGCCACTGCGGATGCGGCGGTGCAGGAAGCTGTAAAACCTGATCCAGCCTGGTGGGGCCCTCTCGGTTGGGCGGCGGACACGAAGGGCGGCGCCGGCGGTGAAGTCCTCCGCGTCACCACACTGGCGGGCGACGGGCCGGGCTCGCTAAGAGCGGCTCTCGAGGCAGACGGCCCCCGGATCGTTGTGTTTGAAGTCGGCGGCGTGATTGATCTTGAGGGCAAGGAGATCGCCATACGAAATCCCTACGTCACGATTGCCGGCCAGACGGCACCATCCCCGGGCATCACGCTCATCAGGGGCGGCCTCATCATTGGCGGTCACGACGTGATTGTTCAGCATGTGCGTATTCGTCCAGGTGATCTCGGCGAGGCTTACAGGAGCGGCCGCGACATCGACGCGATCTCGACCCTGGCCGCCTACAATGTCATCGTCGATCACTGTACCCTCAGCTGGGCGACCGACGAAAACCTGTCGGCTTCCGGCCCGCGCTTCACCGGCGACACGCCTGATGACTGGCGCAAGGGCACGTCACACAAGATCACGTTTTCGAACAATCTCATTTCCGAAGGGCTTGCTCACGCGACCCACGCCAAGGGTGAGCACTCCAAAGGATCGCTGATCCATGACAATGTCAGTGACATCCTGATCTATGGAAATCTCTACGCGCACAATTTCGAGCGCAGTCCGCTCTTCAAGGGCGGCGTGCACGGTGCCATCGTCAACAATTTCATTTACGATCCGGGCCAGCGCGCCATCCAGTACAATCTCCAGGAACTCGAATGGGGCGACATGGCCTTAGAGCCAGGGCGCATGGCCGTTGTCGGCAACGTGATGCGCGCCGGTCCTTCCACGGTAAAAGATCTGCCGATGATCATGATAGGCGGTGAGGGAGATCTCGATCTCCATGCCCGCGACAATATCTCGGTTGATCGCTGGGGGAATGATGCGCCGTATCTCGGTCGCTACACGACAGGCCGCGCGAGGATCATCGAGTCGGCGACAGCCCATGCCTTGCCAGACAATGTCACGCCCTTCTCCCCGAAGGATGTTGAGCATTACGTGCTTGCCAATGCCGGCGCGCGACCATGGGACCGTGACCAGCACGATGTCCGCGTGTTTGCCGACGTGGCCGAAGGTCGCGGCGAGATTATCGACAGCCAGGAACAGGTGGGTGGATACCCTGCCTATGAGCCGACCACGCGGGCATTTGACCCGTCGCTTTGGGATATGGCGACCATGAAGCCTGTCAGCCCGGACGCGCTCGATTCCGGGGCCAAGGCACGCGGGACTTGAGTTTTTCACCGCTGCTGGGGCAAATGGCTCAACGCAGCTGGGAAAGCGCAAGACATGACCGATGATTCTCGGCGAGACAAAGACACAAGGCGCCAGACGCCGGTCACCATCATCGACATTGCCCGCATGGCCAATGTCTCGAAAAAGACGGTCTCGCGCGTCATAAATGAATCGCCGCTCGTGCGCGAAGAAACGCGTGAGATCGTCAAGCAGATCATCAAGGAAACGGGCTTTACCCCGAATCCGCAGGCGCGCGCGCTCGCGTTTCGGCGGTCATTCCTGATCGGGCTCGTCTATGATAACCCGAGCCCGCAATATGTGGTCAACATGCAGCGCGGCATCCTTGATGCGCTGGACGAGACCAGCTTCCAGCTCGTCCTCAGGCCCTGTGACCGGGCCGATGCCAATTACCGGGAGCGGGTGGAATCCTTTGTCGTTCAACACAAGCCTTTCGGCCTGATCCTGACGCCATCGGTTTCCGAGGATGATGAGCTGGCCGAAATGCTGCGCGAGCGCAACTGCGCCTATGTCCGCATTGCGTCCGTCGAGATCGACAAGCCGGACCTGATCATTCGCACGCATGATGCGCAGGGCGCCGAGCTTGCCGCGCGTCATCTCGCCCAGCTCGGCCACAAGCGCATCGGCCACATTCACGGCCCCAATACGTTCCGCTCAACCCATGAGCGCCTCGCCGGCTTCACGAAAGGCCTTGCCGATTTCGGCTTGACGCTCGATCCGGACCTGACAATCGAGGGGGCCTACACATTTGATTCCGGCGTGCAGTGCGCCACCACCTTGCTGCACAAGCAGGATCGTCCGACGGCAATATTTGCAGGCAATGACGAAATGGCGGTGGGTGTCTATGTCGCCGCCCGGAAGGCCGGTCTGCAGATCCCGCAGGATCTCTCGATTGTCGGCTTCGATGACACCCCGATTTCGTCGCGCATCTGGCCGCCCATGACGACCGTCCGGTCTCCCATTCGCGATGTTGGCCGCGCCGCAGCACGGCGCCTGATACAGGTCGATGGCGGCAGCGCGGCCCAGCCGCCGGGCGCATTTGCGCTCGAATTGATCGTCAGGGAGTCGACAGAGGCGCTTTAGGCGGTCTGGTCCGGTTGCCACGCTGCGGACCGGGTGTTATGACACCGGTTACCAAGGTCCGGACGGGCCCAGCAGGAATTTCCAGGAGGATCTCTATGTTCAACAAGGTTTATCATGCCACGCATCCAGACATGATGGATGGTGTCGAAAACGAGAAGCTCCGCGAACGCTATGTTGTCTCGGACCTGTTTGCAGCAGATGCGGTCAACCTGAACTATTCCCACAATGAACGCTTCGTGATCGGCGGGGCTATGCCCGTTAAAACGGCTGTGGCCCTTCCAGCCCAGACCGAGCCGGAATCGGCCAAAGGCCATCCCTTTCTTGAACGCCGCGAACTGGGCATCATAAATGTCGGCGAAGGCGCGGGCACCGTTTCGGTTGATGGCGTAACCCATCCATTGGCGCCGCGCGACGGCCTCTATGTGCCCATGGGCAGCAAGGACATTGTCTTCACGTCCGACGATGCGTCCAGTCCGGCAAAATACTATCTCGTGTCGACGCCTGCGCATGCGCGGTATGACCTTGCAAAGATTTCCATAGACAAGGCCGTGCCGCTAGAGCGCGGGTCGCTCGCCGAAAGCAACGAGCGCACGATCTATCAGTTCATTGTGCCGACAACGGTGAAATCCTGCCAGCTTCTCCTGGGCCTGACGGTTCTCAACACAGGCAGCGTCTGGAACACGATGCCGCCGCACCTGCATGACCGCCGCTCGGAAGTGTATTTCTACTTCGGTCTCGGTGAGAAGGATCGCGTGTTTCACTTCATGGGCGAAGAAGACAAGATCCGCCATATCGTCATGGAGAATGACGAGGCGGTCATCTCGCCGCCCTGGTCGATCCACATGGGCTCAGGCACGAAATCCTATGCATTCATCTGGGCCATGGGCGGGGAAAACCTCGACTATACCGACATGAACGTGCTCGACATCTGCCAGCTCAAATAGGCGGAACCTGACATGGCGAATCCCTTCGATCTCACCGGCAAGGTTGCGCTGGTCACCGGCGCCAATACGGGCCTCGGCCAGGGTATGGCGGTCGCGCTGGCAGAGGCCGGCGCAGATGTCTGCCTGGTCGGCCGCTCGGCGCCGGATGAAACGGTCGCGAAGATTGAAGCGCTGGGGCGCAGGGCGCATGTCATCCTTGCCGATCTCTGCTCTGCAGACGGCGTGGGCGCCATTGTTGCCGAAACCGTTTCCGCGCTGGGCGGCATCGACATCCTGGTCAACAATGCCGGCATCATCAAGCGCAACGATTCCATCGACTTCACATTCGACGAATGGGACGCGGTGATGAACGTCAACCTCCGTACCCTGTTCTTCCTGTCGCAGGCCGCAGCGCGCGAGATGATGAAATCAGGCAAGGGCGGCAAGATCGTCAACATCGCCTCGATGTTATCGTTTCAGGGCGGCATAAGGGTGCCGTCCTACACGGCATCGAAAAGCGGTGTGGCCGGCCTGACCAAGATCCTCGCCAATGAGTGGGCGGGCCACGGCATAAACGTCAACGCCATCGCGCCCGGCTATTTTGCCACAAACAATACGGCGGCCCTTCAGGCCGATGAAACGCGCAACACGGAAATCCTTGGCCGCATCCCGGCGGGCCGCTGGGGCGATCCGTCCGACCTTGGCGGCGCAATCGTCTTCCTCGCCTCGCGCGCATCTGACTATGTGCAAGGCATTACCTTGCCCGTCGATGGCGGCTGGCTCGCCCGCTGAACGAAGGACCGAACACCCATGGGTCACCGCGTCACCTGTTTTGGAGAATTGCTCCTCCGGCTCACCGCGTCAGGGCGTGAGCGCCTGATGCAGACGGGCCATTTCGACGTGCATGTCGGCGGCGCAGAAGCCAATGTTGCGGTGTCGCTCGCACGCTTTGGCCACCCGGTTTCCATGGTGTCCACGGTCGCCGGCAATGACCTTGGCGAAGCGGCTGTCGGTGAACTCCGGCGCCATGGTGTCGACACGGCGTTCATAGACCGGGCCGCAGGCCGCATGGGTCTCTATTTCCTCAGCACCGGCGCCGTGCGGCGTCCGTCGCAGATCGTGTATGACCGCGCCGGATCGGCCTTTGCCGAAGCAGACCTTGCCGCGCGTGACTGGGCAGCCACGCTCACTGGCTGCGAATGGTTTCATGTGTCAGGCGTCACGCCGGCAATCGGCCTGAACGGCGCAGGGGCATCCCAGCGCGCCGTCGATGCGGCGCTTGCGGCAGGGGCAAAGGTCTCGTTTGACGGCAATTATCGGGCCCAGCTCTGGGCGAACTGGGATGGCGACGGCCCCGCCATCCTGCGCGGGCTGCTCGAAGCAGCCACGCTCGCCTTCATCAACGAACGTGACATCAGCCTTATCCTCGGTGAGGCCATCGCCGGCCGCGACGCGGCCTATGCGGCTGCGTTCGAACAGTTTCCGCGCCTCGAATACATCGCCGCCACGACCCGCACCCAGTACAGCGTCGATCATCACGCAATCGAGGCCGAACTGGCCACGCGGGACGGTCACTGGCGTTCCAGGTCACATGAACTGGTTGGCATTGTCGACCGGATCGGGGGAGGCGATGCCTTTGCGGCGGGCGTGCTGCACGGTTTGCTGTCCGGCATGGCAAACGATCAGCTGATCGAATTTGCGGCCGCCGCCAGCGCGCTCAAACATTCCATTCCGGGCGATTTCAACCTCGCCAGCATCGCTGATGTCGAAGACGCCATCGGCACAGAAAACCTGGACGTGCGCCGCTAAGAGCGCCCGCCAGAAAGGGAGTCTCGAAATGCACATGAACCGCCGCGCCGTGATTCAGTCCGGTGCAACTCTATCGCTCATGGCGCCACTCATGGGCTTTGCTCGCAAGCCCGCAGACAGTCCTGCCGCCGTCACGTCAAACGGGCCGGTACGCGGCTATTCCACCGGTGGTATCGCAATCTTCAAGGGAATCAGGTACGGCGCCGATACGGCCACGACCCGGTTTGCCAAGCCGGCACGGCCCGATCCTTGGACGGATGTCCAAAGCGCCACGTCTTATGGCGCGGCTTGCCCCCAGACGGGCGACCGCGAAGTCATGAGTGAAGACTGCCTCTTCCTCAATGTCTGGACATCCGGCATCGCAGATGGCGGCAAGCGCCCGGTCATGGTTTATTTCCATGGCGGGGCCTATGCCTCAGGCTCCGGGTCTGATGCGCTCTATGACGGCACGAACCTCGCTACAAAAGGCGATGTCGTGGTCATCACGGTCAATCACCGCCTCAACGCTTTCGGCTATCTCTCGCTCGCCAGGCTCAACCCCGATTACCCCGACAGCGGCAATGCCGGCATGTGGGATCTCGTCCTGGCCCTCGAATGGGTTCGCGACAATGCAGTGGCTTTTGGCGGAGACCCGTCGCGCGTCATGGTGTTCGGCCAATCCGGTGGCGGCGCCAAGATCGCAACCCTGATGGCCGCGCCTTCTGCGAAGGGACTCTTCCATTCAACAGCCACTATGAGCGGCCAGCAGGTCACCGCGTGCGGTCCCCTCAATGGCCAGGCGCGCGCCGAAGCCTATCTCGATCAGCTGTCAATCGGCGCGGCAGATACAAATGCCCTGAAAACCCTGCCTGCCGATAGATTGGTTGAAGCGCTTGCCGCCTGCGATCCGGTCAATCCCGCGCTGGGCCTCTATTTCGGGCCTGTCATGGATGGCCGTTTCCTCAGCCGCCACCCCTTCTGGCCGGATGCGCCGTCTCAATCGACCGACCTGCCGATGATCCTCGGCAACACACGCGATGAGACCCGCAACCTGATCGGCGGCCGCGAGCCTGACAGTTTCACGCTCGACTGGGCCGATGTTCCGGCCCGGCTTGAGCGTCACATGCGCTGCGACATCGATCCGCACGAAGTCGTCGCCCGCTACCGGGAGATCTATCCGGACTACACGCCCACCGATGTCTTCTTCGCCGCCACGACGGCCGGCCGGTCATGGCGCGGACAGGTCGAGGAAGCCGACGTGCGGGCGCGGGAAAATGGCCCGACATGGGTATACCAGATGGACCTCGCCTCTCCCGATGATGGCGGCAAGTGGGGCGCCCCGCACACAATCGACATCGCCCATGCTTTTGACAATCCGGGGGCGGGGGGATCGATCACCGGAACCGGGCCCATGGCGCGCCGGGTGTCGGATGAATTGTCACGGGCCTTCATCGCCCTCGCCCGGTCGGGTGATCCCAGCCATGCCGGCCTGCCCTCCTGGCCGCGGCACACATTGCCCAATCGCGAAACCATGGTCTTCGGGGAAACCACAAGGCTCGTGAACGATCCGCGCAAGGCCGAGCGCGAGCTCTTTGCCAAAGTGCCATTCACCCAATGGGGCACCTGATTGACCTCAGCCTGAGAGGAGACACAGCGTGTCTGACCGCCGTAACCTTGCCATCCATATCTTCCTCGCCACCCCCTTCGTCGTCGCCTGTTCGCCGAGCGAGGTTGCGCCAGCACCAGTACCGGAAATAGCCGAGGAGGTCGAAGAGACCGAATTGACTGAACCGGCACCGCCTGTCGAGATCACCGATCTTTCCGTTTCCGAGATACCGGATGACGTCCGGGCGCTTGTCCTGGCAGCCGTGCCTGACATCAAGATCGCCGGTGCCCAGCGCAAGGCCCGTGATGGCCGGGTCTATTTCGACGTTGAAGGCGAACTGCCCGACGGCAGCGAGATCGAGTTCGATATTCTCGAAACCGCGAACGGTCCGGAAGTCGTCGAAGTCCAGCGCGATCTGGATTGGGCCGACATTCCCGTACTTGCGCGCGATGCCGCTATCGCCGCGAATGCTGATGTCGCGCCGGTGCGTGTCATCGAATCCCGGCAGGCCGATGACAGCATCATCTACGAACTGTTCGCTGACGGCCAGCCGGCCGATCCCGCCATGGAAGTGCGCGTCAAAGACGGCGTGGCTGAAGTCCTCAGCGAACGCTGGCCGCACTGAGCGCTGGCCGCACTGAGCGCTGAACTTAGAGTTTGTAAGCCACCTTCGCGAGATCATAGGCCAGCGCGCGGGCAAGCTCATGCGCCTCGTCCAGTTCCAGCCGGTGTTCGGCCACCAGCCGCGCCAGGAAGGCGCTATCGACGCGCCGGGCCACGTCGTGACGCGCTGGAATGGACAGGAAGGCGCGTGTGTCGTCATTGAAGCCGACCGTATTATAGAAGCCCGCTGTCTCGGTTGTCTGCTCCCGGAACCGGCGCATGCCTTCAGGGCTGTCATGGAACCACCAGGCCGGGCCGAGCTTCAGCGCCGGATAATGGCCTGCCATCGGGGCCAGCTCCCGCGAATAGCTCGTTTCGTCCAGTGTGAAGACGATGATCGACAGGTTCGGATCATTCCCGAACCTGTTCAGCAGCGGCCGCAACGCGCGGATGTATTCCGTTGCGCTCGGCAAGTCGGCACCCTTGTCGCGGCCATGGCTGTTGAACAATGACGTGTTGTGATTGCGGAATGCACCCGGATGGATCTGCAGCACGAACCCGTCATCAAGGCTCATGCTGGCCATCTCTGTCAGCATCTGTCCCCGGAACAGATCGGCCTCGGCTGGCGTCGCCTTTCCGGCAATGACAGAGGCAAACAGCCTGTCGATGTCCGCCTGGCTCAGGTCCGCCGTCATTGCGGTCGGATGGCCATGGTCTGAAGAGGTCGTGCCCACCGCTGCAAATTCGGCCCGGCGCTTGCGGTGCGCGGCGAGATAACCGTTCCAGCTGCGCGTATCCTCGCCGGTCATATCGGCGAACAGGTCAAGCGATGACTGGAAGGCTTCATGCTCAGGATCGACAACGGCATCCGGTCGGTAGGCCGACACGACGCGGCCCTGCCAGCCTGACGCCTTGATCGCGTGATGGTGTTCCAGCGTATCGGTCGCGCCTTCGGTCGTCGCGATCAGTTCGATATTAAACCGTTCGAACAGGGCGCGCGGGCGGAAGGCCTCTTTCTTCAGCGCCGCGTCGATGGTCTCGTAATAATGGTCTGCCGTATCCGCGCTCAGGACCACATCCAGCCCGAACACGGTAGCAAACGTATGGTCCAGCCACAGGCGCGATGGCGTGCCGCGGAACAGTTGGTAATTCGCGGCGAACAGGCGCCAGGCCTCGTGCGGGTCGGTATCCTGTGCGCCCGCCCGTGATGGCACGCCCAGATCCTCAAGGCGGATGCCCTGGCTGTAAAGCATGCGGTAGATGTAATGGTCCGGTGCCAGCATCAGTTCGGCTGGGTTGCCGAATGGCGCATTGCTGGCGAACCAGCGCGGATCCGTATGGCCATGCGGACTCAAGATCGGCAGGTCCTTCACGCCGGCATGGAGGTCACGGGCAATCGCCCGCTGCGTCGGATCAGATGAGAACAGGCGGTCGTCGTGAAGCTTGAGTGTGTTTGTCATCGTCTCATCCGTATCGCGCTGGCGGCCGATTCCGAATCCCGGGGCACCGCTCTTGCCAAATATATGACACCGGTTACCATAGAGACAAATCACAGACTAGGGCAGGGCTGAAAAGAATGCCCGAAACCCGGCAGGGACGGAACGCCAATGAACGCCATGACTGGCCTCAAGACACTTGACGCAATGCGCGTGACGCCCGGCGACCATGTCGGCCTTGCCTTGCGTGACCTCACCGCAGGTGAGCGCGTTGACGTGGCTGGCGTGCCCGTCGAACTCGCTGAGGCGATTGGCAGGGGCCACAAGTTTGCGCTGGCGCCCATCGCGCAGGGCGGCATCGTGCTGAAATATGGCTGGCCGATCGGACACGCGACCCAGGCCATCGCCGTCGGTGAATGGGTGCATTCGCACAATCTCGAAACCACCCTCTCCGGCCTCGCGGCCTATACCTACGCCCCCGCCCCTGCCGCACCACTGCCGCCCCCCGCCAACGCCACGTTCATGGGCTACCGCCGCGCCGACGGGCGTGTCGGAACCCGCAATGAAATCTGGGTCATCGCCACGGTCGGCTGTGTCGCCAATGTCTGCGAGAAGATTGCCCGCCTCGCCCGTTCCGAATTTGCCGGAGAGGTCGATGGCATTACCGCAATCACCCATCCGTTCGGCTGTTCCCAGCTGGGCGACGACCTGTCGGCGACCCGCCGTATCCTCGCAACACTGGCGGGACATCCCAATGTGGGCGGCGTCCTGTTCGTCGGGCTCGGCTGCGAGTCCAACCAGCTTGATGCCCTGCTGGACTCAGCGCCCTGGCTCGACCGGTCGCGGGTCCGCAGCGTCCGCAGCCAATCGGTCGAAAATGAAATCGAAGCTGGCCTCGAAGCTATCGGCGAACTCGTTGCCATCGCCGCAGAAGATGAACGCGAAGCCTGCCCGCTGTCGGCTCTGGTCATTGGCCTGAAATGCGGCGGCTCTGACGGGTTCAGCGGCCTGACCGCCAACCCGCTCCTCGGCCGCCTCACCGACCGCGTCACCGCCGCCGGGGGCTCGGCCATTCTCACCGAAATCCCGGAAATCTTCGGCGCCGAACAGCTTCTCATGTCCCGCGCAGCGTCGCGTCAGGTGTTCGATGCACTCGCCAGCGTGATCAATGATTTCAAGCAATACTTCATCGACCATGACCAGCCGGTCTACGAAAACCCGTCGCCCGGCAACAAGGATGGCGGCATCACGACACTGGAAGAAAAGTCCCTCGGCGCGGTGCAGAAGGGGGGCAGCGCGCCGCTGGTTGATGTCATCCGCTATGGCGAACGCCAGACCATGCCGGGCCTGACCCTGCTGGAGGCTCCCGGAAATGACGCCGTGTCATCGACCGCCCTCGCGGCGGCCGGTGCCAATGTCATCCTGTTCACCACAGGCCGGGGCACGCCGCTCGGCTTCCCGGTCCCGACCCTCAAGATTTCATCGAATTCCGCGCTCGCCGCCCGCAAGCCCGGCTGGATCGACTTCAATGCGGGCGGTCTTGTTCAGGGCCGTAGCCCGGAAGAGGCCGACGAGGCTTTCCTCGCCTGCGTCCTCGACATTGCCAGCGGAACACCGGCCTGCAACGAAAACAATGACGAACGCTCCATCGCGATCTGGAAGCGCGGAGTGACGCTTTGACCCTCGCGCTCTCCACACAGAAACTGAACACCGCGTCGCTCGCGAATGCAGATCCCCAGCGCGTCGCCGTGCCAGCCTATGATCGATCCACCGTTCGAACCGGCGTGCTTCACATCGGGCCGGGCGCATTCCACCGCGCTCACCAGGCAGACTATTTTGACCGCCTGCTCGCGAGTGACCCGCGCTGGGGCATCCATGGCGTATCCATAAAAAGCGCGGCCCTGCGTGAGGCGATCCGCCCGCAGGACAATCTCTACACGCTCGCCATTCTCGATGAACAGGTCCGCTATCGTGTCATCGGGGCCATGACGCAGGTCTCCACAGTGCAAGACGATGCCTGGCGCAATACGTTCCTGTCGCCGGATCTTCACCTTGTGACACTGACGGTGACCGAGAAAGGCTATTGCCTCGGTTCGGACGACACACTTGATTTCACCCATCCGGATATCGCGGCAGACCTGCTCGATCGCACATGTCCGTCCAGCGTGATCGGATTGCTCGCGGAAGGTCTCCGCCTGCGCCACGCCGCCGGCCTCGCGCCGATCACCGTGCTCACTTGTGATAATCTGCCGTCAAACGGCCGGAAACTGCGCGAGGCCGTTCTGGCTTTTTCCGCCGCTATTGATCGGGAACTGTCCGGGTGGATTTCAAACGTCATCGTCTTTCCTTGCTCGATGGTGGATTCCATCACGCCTGCGACGGATGATTCACGCAGGCAAAGCGTTGCTGCGGCAACGGGCCTCGAAGAGAATTGGCCCATCCAGCGCGAAGCCTTCTCATCCTGGGTGATCGAAGACAGGACCGGTCCGGGTTTCCCTGATCTGTCCCGCGTTGGCGCCATCATGACAAATGATGTCGAGGCGCACGAAAAGGCCAAGCTGCGCCTGCTCAATGGCGCCCATTCAACGCTTGCCTATCTCGGCCTCGCCCTCGGCCACCAGACAGTGTCCGGCGCCATGCAGGACGCGGCCCTCGCCGGCATGATCGACACGATGATGCACCGCGAGATCGCCTCAGGTCTGCGCGCGCCGCAAGGCCTCGACCTCAACGCCTACCGTCAGGCCCTGCTCAAACGCTTCCGCAATCCGGCCATCGCGCACAGGCTGTCGCAGATCGCATGGGATGGGTCGAAGAAACTGCCCATTCGCCTGCTCGATACGATCACCGAAAACCTGGATGCAGGCCGGCCGGTAGATGGCCTCGCAACAGGCGTCGCCGCATGGATGCGTTTCGTGCGCCGGTCGGCGCTGAACGGCTCTGCGATCACGGATCCCCTGGCAGACCGGCTGATCCGGATCGGCGCTGCCTGCAATGACAGGCCGGAGTCTGATGTCGCGCGCTTCCTGGAAGTGGGCGAGGTGTTTGCGCCGTCGCTGGCGTCTCAACCGGCTTTCGTGACAAGGATGGAATGGGCCTATGCCCGCGTAATGGCGCTGGAATCCGGGGAGGAACAGCTTTGACGATTCAATCGCCGCTCTTTGACGGGGGCCGGCCAGACCGGCGAACGGTTCTCGCGGCCGGTGCCGCTGCCGGGCTTCTTGGTGCCTGCGGAATGCAGAAGGGCAGGGCGTTTCTCTGCGCCGACGCGCACCCCGAAGAATATCCCACCGTCCAGGCGGTGAAGGAAATGGGGCGCCTGCTGGATGAGCGCACGGGCGGCCGCCTGGGCATCAGGATCTATGCGGGCGGCCAGCTCGGGTCAGAGCGCGACACGCTCGAGATCACGACCTTTGGCGGCCTCGACATGAACCGGGTGAACCTTGCCCCGCTCAACGCCATCGAGCCGATGACTGTCATTCCGTCGCTGCCTTTCCTGTTCCGCTCCACGGCGCACATGCGGGCCGCGCTCGACGGCGCGCCGGGCGACGAACTCCTCGCCTCCCTCAACCGGCACGGGCTGGTCGGGCTCTGCTTCTACGATTCCGGCGAGCGCTGCTTCTACAACACCAAACGCCCCATCCGCACGCCTACCGACATGACCGGGATGAAAATCCGTGTCCAGAACTCCGATCTTTACGTCGCCATGATCAAGGCGCTCGGCGCTGACGCAACGCCAATGTCCCTCGGCGAAGTCTACCAGTCGCTGGTTCAGGGCGTGATCGACGGCGCCGAGAATAACTGGCCCTCCTATGAGAGCGGCCGACACTTCGAAGCGGCGCCCTATTACAGCCTGACCGGGCACGTCATGGCGCCGGAAATTCTCGTCATGTCGCTCAGCCGCTGGAACAAGCTTTCGGAAGACGACCGGCACACCGTGCGGCAGGCAGCCCGCGATTCCGTCCCGTTCATGCGCGCGCTTTGGGACAAACGTGTCGATGAATCCCGGACCCGTCTGCTCGCAGCGGGCGTCGAGGCCAACGAGGTGGACGACAAGAACCAGTTCATCGACCTGATGCGGCCAGTCTGGGACCGGTTCGTCGTCACGCAAGACCAGAAACGTCTGGTGGCAGAGATAGAAGCAATGGGGGGAGGGGCATGATCGGCGCATTGGCGAAAGCCACGCATTTTGCGGCAGACTGGCTGGTGCGGATCGCCGCGGCCGGACTGGTCGCGATGACCGCCATAGTCGGCTGGCAGGTGTTCGGGCGGTATGTCCTGAATTCCAGTCCGTCCTGGTCCGAACAGGCCTCACTCACATTGATGATCTGGTACGTGTCGCTCGCGGCCGCTGCCGGTGTGCGTGAAGGATTCCACATCCGGATTGTCGCGCTGGAAGCGGCGATGCCGCCAAAGGTCCAGAGCGCGATGCGCGTGGCGTCCAACACGATTGTCGGCCTGTGCGGTGTCGCCATGCTGGTCTGGGGCGGCGAACTCGTCGTGAAGACCTGGGGACATGTCATCCCGTCGCTCGGCCTGCCGCGCGGCCTTGCCTATCTCGGCCTGCCGATTTCCGGCGCCCTCATGGCCCTGTTCGCGCTGGAGCGCGTGCTTGAGGAACTTGTCGGCAAACCCCTTGAAGATGAGGAGGATCCGAGGTGGAGCTAGCCATACTCCTCATAACGCTGCTGGTGCTGCTGGCCCTCGGCGTACCCGTCGCCTATTCGCTCCTCGGCGCTTCGATTGCGACATTCGTCGCGCTCGACATTCCGCTCGTGGTCGTCTTTCAGCGCATGGCGGCTGGCGTCAGTGTCTTCACGCTCATGGCCATCCCCTTCTTCATCTTCGCCGGCGACCTGATGTACCGGTCGGGAATCGCACAGCGGCTGGTCCAGGTCGCGGAAGGCGCTTTCGGCCGGACGCGTGGCGGGCTTGGCCTCGTCAATGTCGGCGCGTCCACCCTGTTCGGCGCTGTGTCCGGTTCCGCCATTGCCAGCGCCTCGGCCATGGGCTCCACGCTGATGCCGCTGATGAAGGAAAAGGGCTATGATGGCGACTATGCCGTCAACGTCACCGTGACGGCAGCGATTGTCGGCCTGCTGATCCCGCCCTCGCACAACATGATCATCTACTCCGCCGCCAGCGGTATCGGCGTCTCGATTGGCGACCTCTTCCTCGCCGGCATCGTGCCGGGCGTGCTGACGGCAATACTGCTCATGGTCGTCGCCTGGCGTGTTGCCGTGCTGCGCGGATATGCCAAGGGCACTTTTCCCGGCTGGCGCACCTTCCTGCGGGCGCTTTTCCTCGCCATACCGGGCCTGATGGCGGCCATCATCATCATGGGCGGCATCCTGTCGGGCATCTTCACCGCCACCGAATCCTCGGCCATTGCCGTCATCTATACGATCATCATCGGGGCGTTCGTCTATCGCACGCTCGGATGGTCACGCTTTGCCGAGGCTGCCATCCAGTCGGTCAAGATCACCGCCATGGTGCTTCTCATCATCGGGGCGGCGACCGCCTTCGGCTATGCGCTCGCCATCCTTGAGGCACCCACCAAACTCGCCAGCCTGATCACCTCCACGACGGACAATCCGATCCTCGTATTGCTCATCGTGAATGTCATCCTGCTGGTCCTTGGCACTTTCATGGACATGTCGCCGCTCATCGTCATCACCACCCCGATCCTCTTGCCGGTGGTGATGCAGGTCGGCGTCGACCCGGTTCATTTTGGCATCGTGATGATGCTCAACCTCGGCATCGGCCTGGTCACGCCGCCGGTCGGGTCAGTCCTGTTCGTCGGCGCGGCGGTTGGAAAGGTTCCCGTCGAACAGGCGGTGAAAACAATCTGGCCCTTCTACAGCGCGCTCCTGCTCTCACTGATGATGATCACCTTCGTGCCGCAGCTCTCGCTCGCCCTTCCGAACATGTTCAAGTGAGGAACGCCTCATGCGTCTGATCGTCTGCCTGTTCTTCCTCGCCGCGTGCGCGACGCCTCTCCCGATCCAGGTAGAACAGGGTGCCCCTCCGGTCACGAAGGCGCCGCTTCCCATGGTGGTGGTGCGCGAAGCGGACGTCATCAGCGAGGAGGCGCCTCCCCACGGCGCGCTCGGCATGAGCACTGCATACCGCATCTCTGATGCCGCACCCGGGCGCACGATGGAATTCCGCCGGCGCGACCTTCATCCGGGTTCTGCGATTGGCGAGCACGTCATTGCCCACGATGAGGTCTATTATGTCCTCTCCGGGCAAGGCGAAGTCTTCTCAGACGGAACCACGGCGCATCTCACTGCGGGCATGGCGGCCTACCTTTATACCGGGGCCAATGTCGGAATCCGGCAGACCGGCGATGATCCCCTGTCGCTGATCATTTCCTACCCAAAATCCCTGGGCGATGATGATGCGCTTCTCGTGGATCTCGATCGCCAGCCTGACGAGACGATCCCTCTCTGGCCCGATGGCCCGCCCGGCGGCGTCCCCGATGGCCTGGCCCAGCACTATGTCATCCGGGACAATCCGTATGGCCTTGTTGATCGCGCCTTCCATGACGTGACGGATCCGGCCCTTGCCGTCTTCAGGCCCGAACACCCGGATGGCTCAGCCCTGCTGCTCATCCCCGGCGGCGGCTACAAATGGGTCGTTGTCGAGAAGGAAGGCTATGAAGGCGCGCGGTGGTTCGCGCGGCGCGGCACCACCGTCTATGTCCTCTCCTATCGTCTGCCGCACCAGGGCTGGGCGGCCGGGCCGGACACGCCGCTCCAGGATGCCCAGCGTGCCATGCGGCTCATTCGCGCGCGGGCAGGAGATTCGGGTATTGATCCATCCCGCGTCATGCTCATGGGTTTCTCTGCTGGCGGCCACCTCGCCGGCTCCCTGACCACGCGCTTCGCAGCAGAAGTCTACGCGCCCGTCGATGCGGCCGACACGCTATCGGCCCGGCCGGATGCCAGTGTGCTCGTCTATCCCGTGATCACGCTCTCGCAGCCGCATACACATGGCTCAACCAGCCAGAACATGATTGGCGCGACATCGGACGCAGACACGCTCGCAAAATATTCGGTTGAAACATCCGTGCCCGCCGGCGCGCCGCCTGTCTTCATCCTGCATGCAGGGGATGATGACGTCGTTCCTGTCGAGAACGCGCTGATCGCCTATGACGCGTTCCGGAAGGCAGGCGTGAAAGCCTCGCTCCACATCTTCGAACACGGTGGCCATGGTTTCGGCCTGCGGGGCATCGACACGGATCCGCTCCGTGTGTGGCCCGAACTCGTCCGCGACTGGGGCGTTTCCGAAGGCATCTTCACCGACTGATCCTCAGCGGCGCCCGCTGACGAGCCATCTGCCTTAACCCTATACTGCCGGACAGGTGAGCGGGACCCGCCTTAACGGCCGGCGCGATTCCATTTACTCCGTTTACAGAAGTGATACTGGCATTAACCCATGATGGTTGATGAAGCCTTGCATCTTAGCGATGACTTCATGTTGTTTTGGCAAGCCTGTTTTTGGAATGACCCAAAATAGAAAACATCCGATGGCGCGTAGAACCAGGAAATCAACAGCGTTCGTGCCCGCATCCCGTTTCGCGCCGATGCGGACATTCAGTGCTGTTTTCATGCTTGGCAGCGTCGCGGTCCTGGCTGCCATTCCAACGCCGGCCTTGGTGCAGGTCCAGTTATGTGTTGCAACGATTGTCACGCTATTCCTGATGGGCTGGCTTCGCCCAGCCGGCGGGCCGTTTCGCAGCTTCATCTCGCTGCTGATCGTCTTTACAAGTACGCGTTACATGATCTGGCGCGTGACAGAGACCATGCCGACCGATTCCGCGATCTCGATCATGGGCGGGATCTTTCTCCTTGGAGCCGAAACCTATGGCTACATCCTTCTCCTGCTCTCCACCTTCCTGTCAGTTGACGTGTACAAGCGGACGCCGCGCCCTGCACCGATCGCGCCGGAGTCCTGCCCCACCGTCGACATCCTGATACCGAGCTATAATGAACCGGACGACCTGCTCGAAGTGACGCTGACTGCCGCGCTCAACGTCAATTATCCCGAGGGCCGTGTAAAAGTGTACTTGCTCGATGATGGCGGCACGCTCGCCAAGCGCAACCAGGCAGACCCTGTAAAGGCCGCCGAAGCGCAGGCCCGTTACGAACACTTGCAGGAAGTCTGCGAACGGTTGGGCGCGCACTACCTCACCCGCGAAAAGAATGACCACGCCAAGGCAGGCAATATCAACGCGGCCCTGAAGCAGACAGACGGCGATCTCATCCTCATCCTCGACGCGGATCACGTCCCATCAACCGACATTCTATCGCGGACGGCCGGCTACTTCGTCGAAGATCCGAAACTCTTCCTCGTTCAGACCCCGCACTTTTTCCTCAATCCGGATCCGCTCGAACGCAACCTTGGCACGTTCAAGAACATGCCGAGCGAGAACGAGATGTTCTATTCGGTCATCCAGCGCGGCCTCGATGGGCTTAACGCATCCTTCTTCTGTGGATCGGCCGCCTTGCTCAGGCGAAAATACATCATGGAGATCGGCGGCATCCAGGGTGACACGATCACCGAAGATGCCGAGACCGCCCTCGAACTCCATTCGAGAGGCTACCGAAGCGCCTATGTTGACCGCCCCATGGTCGCCGGCCTGTCGCCCGAGACCTTCTCGGGCTTCATCATTCAGAGAATGCGCTGGACCCAAGGCATGGTCCAGATCTTCCTGTTGAAGAACCCGCTGCTCAAGAAGGGCCTGACATTCGCCCAGCGGGTCGGCTACTTCAATTCCTGCTTCTACTGGTTCTTCCCGCTGGCGCGCATGGCCTTCATCCTGGGCCCGCTACTTTACCTCCTGTTCGGGATCCAGGTCTATGTCGGCGACCTCTCGGATTTCCTCATGTACGGCCTGCCGCACATTGTCGGCGCCTTGATGCTCTCGTCCATCCTGTACGGGCACACGCGCTGGGCGTTTGCCTCCGAACTCTACGAAGTCATCCAGTCCATTCATTGTTCGGGCGCCATTCTGGAAGTGCTGCGCAATCCGCGTGCGCCCAGCTTTGCCGTGACGCCAAAAGGCGAAAGCCTCGACGAGAGCTTCGTGTCGCCGCTGGCCCGGCCTTTCTACATCCTCATTGCCATTGTCTGCCTCGGACAGGTCGCAGGCATCATTCGCTGGTTCGTCGATCCTGTCGGGGCAGGGGTCATATCCGTGCTCCTGTTCTGGAACACGTTCCACCTCCTCCTGCTCGTCTCGGCGCTCGGCGTTCTGTACGAACGCTCCCAGCAGCGGGTCTTCCCGCGGTTCGAGACCGACCGCGATGTCGACCTGACCTATCTGGGCGTCACCGTCCCGGGCAAGATGACCGACATCTCGATCACCGGCCTCGGCGCGCTTGTCCCCTTCGGAGAAGGCAAGCGTTTCGACGTCGGGGACATGTTCCAGGCCGATGCCCGCGAACTCGGTGCAACCTCGCCCTCCATGCTCGATCTCAGGGTTCTGTCCGCCGTTGACCGCCCGAACGGCCAGAAACTGGGCCTGTCCTTCGTCATTCAGACGCCTGAGCAATGGTCCGCCGTTGTCGCGCTGATGTATTCGCGCAGCGAGAACTGGAAGACGTTCCGCGACCGCCGGGCCCAGTCCGACAATATGGGGTCCAAGATCGCGGGTCTCGTCCGCTCCAGCCTGTCCCATGCCATGAACCATATCCAAGCCGTTTCCCGGGAAGTACGCTCATGATCACCTCACTCCGCTCAACCGCCCTCGCGATTGTCCTGGCCGCCGCCCCGCTCGCCTTGCCCGCGCTTGCGCAGCAGGCGCCGTCTGACGATGCCGTCTATGACGTCTATGCCCGCTTCCGGGATAATCCGCAGGTCACGACCGAGCGTCTCGAGAACGGCTTGTGGCGTGCCCGCCTGCCGCTCGCCGCGCTCCGGCCCGAGCAGGGCGCCATCCGTCTCAACGGCGCAAAGGCGACCGAAAACGTCTCCTTCGCCGTTGCGCCGCAGGCTGACATTCAGTCAGCCCGCCTGATCCTGCGCCATGCCAGCGGCCGTGCGCAGGAAGGCGCCAGGCCGCAACTGCGCCTCGAACTGAACGGCCGCTTCATCGCCCAGGTCGACGGCGTCACGGAACGTGCCGCTGCCGTCAATGAGATCGTGCTCGATCCCGCGCTCGTCCAGTCCGGCTTCAACACGCTGCGCATCGATGCCGTCCAGCGCTACACCTATGGCTGCCAGGATCCCGACGCGGCTGAACTCTGGACCGATGTGGACACCTCCCGCTCCTATGTCGAGATCGTCTATGCGCGCCACAATTTCGCAGGCTCGCTGGCCGACCTGGATGCGCTGGTCACCGCAGGCGTCGGCGGCGTCGACACACTCGGCATCCTTGTCGGCGATGGCGAGATGAATGCCGAAACGCTGCGCTGGGGCACCATCGCCTCACAGGCCGTCGCCAACCGCCTCGCCTACCGGCTGCCCGCAATCTCACGCTTCGAGACAGCGTCACTCGGCGACACGGCCCAGGGCGCAGACCTGGTCGCCATCGGCACGCCGGAACAAATGTCAGCCATTGCCCCTGCTGGTCTGGCAGACCTGAAGGGCGAGGAGTCCTGGCTGTCGATCAGTCCGTCGCCTGCCGATCCGTCACGCTTCCTCATCATCGCCTCCGGGCGGACCCCGGCGGCCATTGAAGGCGCCGTCCGCGCCCTTGCGGCTGGCGACTTCCCGCTGTCGGATACCAATGCCATTATCCTGACGCCCGCCGAAGTGCCAACCGGCGCCATCCTGCCGGGCACGCAGCCCTTGCGGGCGGACGCGAAATACACGTTCAGGGATCTCGGACGGGGCAATACCTCGCTCCTTGGCCAGCAGCGCGGCGACATATCGCTTGATTTCGAACTGCCTGCCGACACGCGCTTCCCGGCCAATAGCGAAGTCCTGCTCTCGCTGGATTTCGCCTATGGAGCCGGTCTCGATGAAGCCTCGGCCGTCAACATTGTCGTCAATGACCAGTTCCAGCGCGCAGTCCGGCTCACCAATCCGGATGGCGAAGTCACGCCCGGCTACGAGATCCCGCTGTCAGCAGCGGCCCTGCGCCCGGGCCGCAACCATGTAACCTTCCAGGTCGAACTGTCGACCAGGGCGGAAGGCGAATGCTCCTCGCGCAGCCTGCGCCATCTCGCCTTCATCCTGAAGGATACGTCCACCCTGACGCTGCCTCCGGTAGACCGCTTCGTCGCCTTGCCGAACCTCGCCCTGCTCGCCGAGGCAGGCTTTCCCTATACCGGCCTGCAGCCTGAAAAATTCGCGGTCCGCGCGGCAGACACGGGCAGCGACACGGCGGCGGCTGTCTGGACGCTGGGCGCGAAGCTCGGCCAGATTCACGGAACCGTCTTCACCCATACCGATTTCGGTTTCGGGCTGGACCTGCCGGATGCCCACACGCTTGTCGTCGGCGCCCGTCCCGGGCTCGGCGGTTTCCTGCCCTCCGAGCTCAGCATGTCGGCCCAGCTGACCGGCGGTGCCGGAGACGGTTTCACGCGCGACTTCACCTCGGTGGATCTGGGCGATAATGGCCTGCTCATTGCGGGCCAGTCGCCGCAGTACCCAGGCCGGCTTGTCACGCTCGTCACGGCAGAATCAGGCCCGCAGCTTGTCGCCTCCGCGCGGTCGCTCGTAAAGCCGAGCCACTGGACCCAGCTGAAGGGCGGCGCCGCTGTCTGGCGCAGCAATGCTGCGACGCTAGTGACGCAGGAACCTGTCGCGGCCTTCGAGATCGGCAACATGAGTCCCGCCGAGATGGCCCGCATGAAAACCGGCCGGGCCTCATGGCGCTGGATTCTCACCATCGGGGCCATTCTCTTCGCCCTCGCGTCCGTTCTGGCGCTGATCGCCCGCTACATGCGTGACCGGATGAATGAAAAGTGAGGCAAGGCCGCCGCCTCCTCTGCACGGCTGCTGTCAGTGCGCTTGTCATCCTTACGGGCGGCGGCCTGACTGCGGCACAAGCCCAGGTCGCGATGGCGAAAAATTCCGAAGGCGTTTTCGCCATCGGCATCCCCTCAGGCGACGAACAACCGGCAGAGGATCCTGTCCGGGCAGTCCCACGCGCCCCCGCCCCAGCGCAGGTCCAGGCCACCTGGGATCTTGGCGCTGCAGGTCAGTGGGATTCGGCCTATCGCCTTCTGGGGTCGCTCGAAGACGCGAACGCAGGCTGGAAGGCGCCCGCCAATCTCACAGTCTATCTCGCCAACGGTCGCCGCGACCAGCGCATCCGCGACGCCCTTGAGGCCCGGGACTGGGCGGCCGCACTGGCGCTGCTGCCGGACGCAAGCGCGCACAAATGCGACATGCCTTTCCATATCTGGTCCCGGGCCGAAGCCCTGGAAGGCATGGGAAACCAGACCGACCTTTCAACCTTCTACATCCGCTCCCTGACACATTGTGATGACCCGAAACTCGTCGCCTCCCTGGCTGAGCGCAGCCTCTCAGTGCTGGATGCGGATGGTCTCGCGGCGCTGGGCGAGCTCGACACGCTCAGGAACAGCCCGGACCCCGCAATCATCCTCGCGCATCAGCGCATCCTGCGCGCCGCAACATGGGCCCGCTTCGAGGCAGCCGTCGCAGCAGGCGATTTTGCCGCCGTAAAGCGCCTCGCTGGCACCTCCGATGATCCCCGCCTCCTCGCGCAGGCTGGCTGGACATTCCTTGAGCCCGACGCGGTCCGCGCGGCCGGCTATTTCGAACGGGCGCTGGCCAGTGGCGCCGATGAAGACGCCCGCCGCGGCCTTGTCATGGCCGCGCTCGCTGCAGGCAACATCCCGGCTGCCCGCCAGGCCATCGCGCAGGCTGGTGACCCCGCGCAACTCACCA
>NZ_LADU01000050.1 GCF_000961795.1 Hyphomonas sp. BRH_c22 | reverse complement strand
GGCGGTGGCGGATCGGGCGGCAGCGGGCCGGGTGCGGGCAGCATGACCGGCTCCGGCGACGTGGACCGCGATCGCCTGCGCGTGAAGGACCCGGCCTCCGGCCGTGACCAGATGCAGGACCGTGACATGGACCGCCTGCGCGACCCCGATCGTGACCGTCTGTATCTCGGTACGCAGGATCGTCTTCGCGTTTTTGACCGGGACGGTGACAGTCAAGTCAACCGCGTCGAATTCGAAGACTGGCACAAGGACATGTTCGGCAAGATGGATGCTGACGGCAACGGCCTCAGCCTGGAGGAATATCACGCTGTCCGTGTCGGCGCCGGACCGTATAGCAATACCAACCCCCAGCGCCAGGCGCTGATGCGCGAACAGGCGAACCTGCGCAAGACCGAACGGTTCCGCATCATGGATGGCAACGGTGATGGCGTGGTCAGCCAGGAAGAATATATGCGCTTCGGCGAGCACACCTGGTTGGAGGCCGATACCAATGACGACGGCGGACTCTCCTGGGGCGAACTTCAGGCGTATAATCGTGGCATGTAGCAAAGGGAGGGGTCCCATGACCCGTACATCCGTTCTTTTGGCCGCTGCCGCGGCTCTCTCGCTGGTCACTGTGTCGGCGTGCGCTGGCTATGGCGGCCCATACCGGCACTATGGCCCGCCGCCAGCAGGCGTCGTTTATGTCACCACCGCGCCGCCACCCGTGCGCACCGTGATCATTCCGCCTCGGCCGTCTGCCCTGTCGGTCTGGATCAACGGCTACTGGGACTGGACGGGGGCCGATTTCGTCTGGGTCGATGGCCGCTGGGACCACAATCCCCCGCGCGCCGGAGCGCAATGGGTGCCTGACCAGTGGATCAAGACAAACAAGGGTTGGTATCGTCATCCTGGTCGCTGGAAATAGTTCGGTCAAAGACGAATCCTTCACGAAAAGTCCGGCCCGGCTGCCCATAACGGGTGCCGGGCTGGCCCTTCGCCCGCGCGCACGGATGCCTAATCCTTCAGCTTGAACTCCAGCGGATATTCCAGTCCGGTCACGCTGACGAACTGCCCGTCGACAAGCTGCGGCGCAAACTCGGCCTTCAGGACAGACCGCTCCGCCTCGCTCTTAAACACGGGGTCAGTGCAGGCTGCGGACACGTTAAACGGCTTGCCGCGCGTATCGATGGCGAAGGCGACGCTGCATGATCCCGAAAGGCCGCGCGTTGCCGCCCTGTCCGGATAGACCGGCACGGGTGGCCGGATCACCTGGTACCCGCGCGTTGACACGACCACTGGCGAGATCGTCGGCAGGTTCAGGCGGATCGGCACCAATGAACCGGGCGCCGCGCCCGCAATGACCGGAACGGGCAGGTCGATATCACCCTTTGTCGACGACAAGGCCGGCGGGGGCGGCGGCTTGGGGGCCGCGTCAGGCATCTGCGGTTTCGGGCGTTTCCGGATCACATCGTTCGTCTCCGGCAATTGCGGCGTGATCATGCCAAGGATGCGCGTCTCGGGCTTCGCGAGCGTGATCTCCTTCACGTCGATTAGCACGTTCATTAGCAGGAACAGGCCATAGGCAATCGGCAGGGCCATCAGCGCGGCCGTCGGTGTGCGAAGGGCAGTCGAATCCAGCATGCGTATTTCCTCCGTATGGGGCGGGCCGGTCGTCCGGTCCTGCTCATTATTGTTATGTAATATTGTTACAAAATGGGCGCATGTCAATCGAAATCGAGGCACCGGGTTCTTAATCGGCGGGCCGCACCTTGACGGCGCGGGCCACGCATCCCCAATTCCATCCGATGAGCCTTTCCCTTGCTGCCTATTTTGACCGCATCGGCTTCACCGGCGCGCCGGTGGCTGACCGCACCACGCTTGATGCGCTCTGCCGTGCCCATATCAACACGATCCCGTTCGAGAATATCGATGTCCAGCTCGGCCGCAAGACGGCCCGCTCGCAGGCCGAAATTCACGACAAGCTGGTCATCCGCCAGCGCGGGGGCTGGTGCTATGAGCAGAACGGCCTGATGGGCTGGGTGCTGGCAGAGCTCGGCTTCGACGTGACACCCCTGTGTGCCGGCGTACTGCGCGACAAGCTGGGCGATGGCCAGTTAGGCAACCATCTCTGCCTGCGTGTGAATCTGGATGGGCAGGACCTTCTGGTCGATGTCGGGTTCGGCTCCAGTCTCCTGGCGCCCATGATCATCGCCGAAGGCTCGCGCGACGACGCGCCCTTCACGGTCGGCCTCAGCCACAGCGGCGACGGCTATTGGCGCTTTTGGGAAATGACCGGTTCAGACCCGTTCAGTTTCGATTTCACCGCCAATCCGGCGGATCAATCCGTCCTCGACGCCAAGCGCGTCTGGCAGGAGTGTGATCCGGACTCGAATTTCGTGCAGAACCTGGTCGTGCGCCGCCGTCAGGATGACCGCCATCACACGCTGCGCGGCAAGATCTTCACCACGCTCTACCCAGGTGGCAGCGACAGCCGCGTCCTGTCCAATGCGGACGAGCTTCTGGACCTTCTGGAAGGCACGTTCGACCTCGATGTTCCCGAAGCCGCCAGCCTCTGGCCGGCCATTTGCGCCCGGCATGCGGTGGTGTTTCCGGACGCCTGATTGATGCGGTCAAGTGAGGGGCCGCCCATGGCCGTGGGCGGCCCCTCCAACGCACAAGACCGGGAGGAAATGGCCTAGCGTTGTTCAGCGTCTGCGAGGGTCATCGCGGTATTGCTGGCAAACACGCCGGCGGTTGCAAAACCTTCCTGTGCCTGCTGGTCCTTGATCTTCGACACGGCCGATTCCACCAGTGTTTTGACGCACTTGGTGTCAGTGTAGAACCCCGAAATGGCTGGCGTGTAGGACGTGCAGGCGGCCTTTGCCTGGGACTTGATGCTCTTCAGCACTTCGGAGGCGCCGGTTTCCGATGCCAGCAAGGCCTTCTCGTAGGAGATGCTCACCGTGACGGGTTTCAGTTCTCCGGCAACGGCGAGTGGCGACAGGATCATGGCGGCGGCCATGATCGATACGATTGGTTTCAACATGGGTATAGCCCTTCAGAAGTTAGCGCCGGAATATTCCGGCAGGAAACTCCCCCCGCAGCTGAGCCTTATGATCACTGTCCCCTGTAATGCGCTCATCGGTGCATTGGCCAACCGGGAACAGCCAACTCATGCTGCACTGCAATATTGTGCTCGCAGGCGCAGCAACGCAACCGCTGTTTTGCGAATTTTCGGTCAAAGCGTGCGCCTGCAACGCCAATCGCCCGATAAGCGAGCGCGTTTGCCCAATGCTTCATCTGGACCGGGTGAAAGCAGTAGGAAAATGTCACGTCTGCTATGCATTTATGACGTAGCTCCACGTCGGATTTACGCGGGAAAAAGACATATAATCCAATAAAAACAACATCCTAATCGATTCATCGGCGGTCTCGACTAGCAATCACTATTTTCGGGTCCGCGCGCTGTGAAGTCTCCTGGCGGCGGGCTGACCATACGCGCAAGACTGCTTTCCGGCCTGCACCTCGGGTTCACCGGTTGCCGTCCCTTCCTGACGCGCATGGGCTCGTCCGGCATCGACTCATCCTGACCGGCCATAAATTTTGTCTATGGCAGCGGCCTGCAGGAACGATTGGTAATTGAGAATCATTCTCACTATATGACTCAGGGTCCAACCGGAGTCCGCCCATGCCTCGCGACCTGCTGAAAACACTCTCATACAGCCTCATGCACCTGACGGTCGCCGTCACGGTGGCCTTCTTGCTGACCCGAGACTGGCGCATCGCCCTCGGCGTCGGCCTGATCGAACCCCTGGTCCAGACCGTCGCCTACACGCTGCACGAACGGGCCTGGCGCCGGGCAGGGGATCGGCGCCCGCCAATTGACGCCGCGCCGCATTTCCGCCAATTGGGTGCATGACGAAACTCACTACACCTGAAGCCGTTGTTGACGCCCTCGAAGGTCTCTACAGCGAAGCCGTCGAGGCCCTTTCCGGCGCCCTCGATCTCTACCTCCACAAGGGCACGGCGCCCGATGCCAAGCTGCGCGACAGCGGGGCCTTCTGCTATCCGCAGATACGCCTCACCTATGATCCGGACGGCCCCCCGCCGCCGATCAGCCGCGCCTTCGGCAAGATGTCGGAAGCCGGCACCTATATCTCCACCTTCACCCGGCCGGATTTCTTCCGGGCCTATCTGATTGAACAGCTCACCCCGCTGATGCGCGACTATGATGTCGAAGTCGTCGTCGAACGCTCCGGACAGGAAATTCCCTATGCCTATGTCTGGGAACAGGGCCAGGCTGAAGGCCTTGAGGAAATCTCCCCGGCCGAGCTCGCCCGCTGGTTCCCCAGCCCGAAACTGGCCGA
The DNA here is from genome assembly GCF_000961795.1 of Hyphomonas sp. BRH_c22. Lineage (GTDB taxonomy): Bacteria > Pseudomonadota > Alphaproteobacteria > Caulobacterales > Hyphomonadaceae > Hyphomonas. The sequence continues at coordinate 21,897 of NZ_LADU01000050.1, read as the reverse complement.
TATTGGCGACGAGGTTGCAGATGGCGAACTGTTCGAGCCCTATGACACCCATCCGCTGGCCCTGTTCGATGCCCCCCGCGTCGACCTCTCGCTCAAGCGCCTCCAGCACTATACCGGCACGCCGGTCGAGCATTTCCAGCACTATGTCCTGTTCACCAATTACCATCGCTATGTCGATGCTTTCTGCGACTGGGCGCTGACCCAGATCGGCGGCGATAATCATTACACGTCCCTGTCCGTACCTGGCGGCCTGGAAGTGTCCAGCGTCACGGACACATCGCGCGCCGACATTGATGCCACCCCATGGCGCCGCTTCCAGATGCCGGCCTATCACCTGCGCGCCCCCAACGGGGCAGGGATCACGCTGGTCAATATCGGCGTCGGCCCGTCCAATGCGAAGACGATCACCGACCATCTCGCCGTGCTGCGTCCGCAGGTCTGGCTGATGGTCGGCCATTGCGGCGGCCTGCGCCACAGCCAGTCCATCGGCGACTATGTCCTCGCCCACGCCTACCTGCGCGAAGACCATGTGCTCGACGCCGTGCTGCCGCCGGAAATCCCGGTGCCGCCCATCGCCGAAGTCCAGGTCGCCCTGCAGGAAGCCGCCGCCCGCGTCACCGGCGAGAGCGGCGACGCCCTCAAGCGCCGCCTGCGCACCGGCACGGTCGTCACCACCGATGACCGCAACTGGGAACTGCGCTTCACCGCCACGGCACGGCGGTTCAACAAGTCGCGCGCCATCGCCATCGACATGGAAAGCGCCACGATTGCCGCCAATGGCTACCGCCTGCGCGTGCCCTATGGCGTGCTGCTCTGCGTCTCGGACAAGCCGCTCCACGGCGAGATCAAGCTGCCCGGCGCCGCCAACCGCTTCTACGAACGCGCCATCGGCGAACACATCCGTATCGGGATTGAAACCCTCGAACGCCTCGCCGCCGACAAGGGCGCCAAGATCCACAGCCGCAAACTCCGCGCCTTCGACGAACCGCCGTTCAGGTAGGGCCCTCACGGTTTCATCTCGCGCCCCCTTCTCCCTTGGGAGAAGGGCCGGGGATGAGGGGCGATGGCTTGGCAGGTGAGGGCCTACGCTGGTGTTACAGTCTCCGGCGCCACAATCGCCTTGGCCTCATCCGACAGCAGCGCGATCAGGTCCGGGTCGCCGATGCCGCGCAGGTATTTGACGAAATCCTGCCCGCTGCCATGGGTGCGGCCGGTCCGCACGATCTGGTCGGCCAGCCGCACGAAATCATCCAGATCGTCCTTGTAGAAAATATCCCGCAGGAACGTGTAGCGGTTGCGGTAACAGCCAATCACGATCCAGCGCCAGAACAGGAGAATGTCCTTCTCCATCAGGACGCCGGTTTCCGTCGCCCGGGCAATCCGCCGGACCCAGGCGATGTAATGATGCAGCGCCGTCACGCTGACCTCCGCGTCCTTGCTGACGACCGTGGAAGTCTGCACGAAGGGCACGGTCCGGTCGCCGTCGCGGTATTTCCAGTTGCGGTCCGTCCCGGGGCGCCACTCGGTGTTGCGGTCCAGCACGGTGACCAGCCGCACGCGGGTCAGGCTGCCATCGGCGGCAAAATCCACCACGGCCTCGGACTCGAGAATGTCGAGGATCTGCATGTCGAGGTCAGTGGTCAGCTTCAGCCGTTCCAGACTCAGCTGCTGTTCGGCCTGCTTCTGCTGGTTCCGCATCACCACGAGATAGGCGAACGAGGCGACCCAGGCCGTGCCGAGCGCCGTGATGCCATAATTGAGGATGGAAAAGGACAGGTCCCGGCGCGATTCGATCTCGAATTCGGTCAAGGCTTCCTGCGGCGGCCAGGTCAGGTCAAGGAAGTTCAGGAACAGCTCATTGGTCAGCCCGCTGAGCACGGCCGCGCCAAGCAGGATGAACACGAACGTGACAAAGCCCAGCAGGCTGAGCGCTATCCAGCGCAGGATCCATTCCGGAAACATGCTTTCCCCCATGTCGGACGTTGCCGTCAGGTACAACAATCAGGGGAAAGCCGGGACAGGACAAGCCCCGGATGAAAATTCCGCTTGCCGCCCGCCTGTCCTGTAAAACGGACGGGCGGGCGGAACGGGGATGAACCAGATCTACTTCTCCAGCTTGGTGATCTTCGTGCCTTCGATGCTGACACCGGCCATCAGGCCTTTCTGGTCGAAGATGAACGCATAGGCGTCTTCCTTGAGCGTCGAGGTCGACAGGTTCTCGGCCATGCCAGCATTGACCAGTACGACCGTCGGGCCGACGCCGATTTCCCAGCCATCGGAATCTTCGACATATTTCACCGCGTCATTGTTCATCAGGAACACGGCATAGCCATATTTCTGGGCGCCGGCCTGAAGGCCCCACGAGCCGGTGAACGTGCTGTAATAATCGGTCACGACACCGCCCTTGCGCATCTGGCCTTCACCAAAGGCACCGCCAACGCCAAGGCCGGCTTTCACGATGGACGGGAAGATCAGAACGGCGCGCGACTGGCCCGCAATGGCGCGGGCAGCCGAGTTTTCAGACGTCAGCTTGTTCAGGGCCTGCTGGCTCTCTGAATCAATGTCCTGGCGGCTGATCTCGTTCGGCAGGCTGTTGCAGGCCGTGGCCAGGGCGGGCGCGCCAACGAGAAGGCAGGCGGCGAGGAGTTTGGAACGGAATTTTGCCATGAGGGGTCTCCTGTTCAGGCACATGTTCAATGTTACCGTTCTACGCAGGTCCGCACAACTTGTTCCGCCTATTCAACGGGTTCCCTCGCGGCGCTCTGGACGATTGCATCTTCCCGCGCTAGCTCATTTCCTATGAAAGATCGCATCCTCCCGTTCGACGGTATCCGCAATTTCCGCGATTTCGGTGGCTATGCCTCGCGCCATGGCGGCAAGGTCAAAAAAGGCCACCTCTACCGCTCCGGCCATTATGCCGAAGCCACCGAGGTTGACCTTGAAAAGATTGCCGATCTTGGCATCCACCTGCAGGCAGACCTGCGCCGCCCCGACGAGCGCGAGAAACAGCCCGGCAAATGGTCGGCGCCCAATACAATCACGCATGATGGCGGCCGCGAGACGGACGCGCCCCATACGCGCTTCCTGACGCAGCTGGAGGTGGACGCCGCGTCCGCCGATGGCTGGATGAACGATTATTACCGGCTCGCCCCGTACAAACCCCATCATACCGAATTGTTCTCCGACTGGTTCCGCCACCTGGCCGGCCTCGAAGGTGAGGCTGCAGGCGTCGTCAATTGCGCCGCCGGGAAAGACCGCACCGGCATCCTCTGCGCGCTGACCCATCACATCCTCGGCGTCAGCGACGAGGACATCCGCACCGATTACGACCTCACCAACAAGGCCGTGAACGTGTCCCTCTTCCTTCCGGAAGCGGCGAAATACTTCAACGACATGCTGGGCAAGCATCATGATGTCGAAGTCTACCGCCCGTTTCTCGGCGTCCGCCTGCGCTACCTTGAAACGGCCATCACAACGATCAACGCGAATTCCGGCTCCATCGACGCCTACCTCTCAGACACGCTCTTCGTGGACGACGCCATGCAGAAAGCGATTCGCGACCGGCTTATCGAACCGGACTGATACGGGCTTCGGGAAGCGCTCATGCCTGGAGCGAAGTCGAAGGACGGGCCTCCGCTTTGTTTCCTTGCCCCCGTCCGCCCGAAGCCGTTAAAGTCCCCGCGATGAGCGAATCCGATATCCCTGAACGCGATGACCAGACCTTCTCCATGTTTGGAGACGAGGCCGCGTCCGAATCGCCCAAGGCCTATCAGGTTCTCGCCCGCAAATACCGCCCGCGCCTGTTCACCGACCTGATCGGCCAGGAGGCCATGGTCCGCACGCTATCGAACGCATTCGAAACCGGCCGCATCGCCCACGCCTTCATGCTCACCGGCGTGCGCGGCGTCGGCAAGACGACCACCGCACGCCTGCTCGCCCGCGGCCTCAATTACAGCCGCGACGGCCATGACGCCCCCTCGATCCACCTCGACCCGCCCGGCGACCATTGCGACGCCATCATGGCGAGCCGCCACCCGGACGTGCTCGAACTCGATGCCGCCTCCCGCACCGGTGTCGCCGACATGCGCGACCTGCTCGACGGCTCGCGCTATGCGCCCGTCTCGGCGCGTTACAAGGTCTATATCATCGACGAAGTTCACATGCTGTCGACGGCCGCGTTCAACGCGCTGTTGAAGACGCTGGAAGAGCCCCCCCCGCATGTGAAATTCATCTTTGCCACGACCGAGATCCGCAAGGTGCCGGTCACCGTCCTGTCGCGCTGCCAGCGGTTTGACCTGAAGCGCCTCGATTCGGCCGAACTCGCCGCCCACCTCAAGCGCATTGCCAACCGTGAAGGCGCGAAAGTCTCCGAAGAGGGCCTCGCCCTGATTGCTCGCGCCGCGGAAGGCTCGGTGCGCGACGCGCTGTCCATTCTCGACCAGGCCATCGTCCAGACCATGGACGGTGATGAGGTCTCCGGCCCGGCCGTGCGCGACATGCTCGGCCTTGGCGACCGGGGCCGCCTGCTCGATGCATTCAGCTTTGCCGTCAATGGCGACGCGAAGTCCGCCCTCGCCGAGATCAAGGACCAGGTCCATGCCGGGGCAGACCCCACGGTCATCCTGAAGGACCTGATGGACATTGCCGCCGATGTCGCCGTCGCGCAGGCAACCGGCGGCGACTATGATCCCGGCGGCCCGGCCGACTGGACCGCGCGCACGCAGGCCATGGCCCAGAAGCTGACGCCTGCCCAGGCCTCGCGCTGCTGGCAGATCCTGCTCTCCGGCTTCAACGACCTGCAGACCGCGCCCGATACGGCGACGGCGCTCAACATGGTGCTCCTGCGCCTCGCGGCGGCCAGCCGCCTGCCATCGCCGGAAGAGGCCGCCCGCATGATTGCCGCCGGAGGCAGTGCCTCGCCGGGAAAGCCTGACGCCCCCCCTGAGGTGCCGCACCCTCCCGGCGGCATCGCCAGCTTTGCCGACATCATCGCCCGCCTCGACGAATTGCGCGAAGTGAAGCTCCATGTCGAACTCGAACGCTTCGTGCGCCCGGCCACAATCACGCCCGGCCAGCTCGCCTGCGAGCTGGAACCGAACGCCCCGGCAGACCTGCTCGCCCGCCTCCGGAAGTTCCTCGAATACGAAACCGAGATGGACTGGACAGTGACTCAGGTCAGCGGCGGCGGAGAGACCGTGCGCCAGCTCGAAATCCGCAGCCGCGAGGAACGCTTTGCTTCTGCCGCTGCGCATCCCGCCGTCATCGCCGCCCTGCAAAGCCTGCCGGGCGCAACCATTGTTGATGTCATCGAGCCGCAGCCGCTTGAATCCGATGCTCCGGCTGACAATGTCATCAGCCTCAGTTCCCGCCGCTAGATACAGGAAGACTCGCCATGGTAGACCTCGCCAAGATCATGCAGCAGGCCCAGGAAATGCAGACCAGGATGCAGGAGGCCCAGACCAAGATCGAAGCCACCGAAGCAGACGGTGTCGCCGGCGCGGGCCTTGTCCGGGTGCGTCTCAAGGGCAAGGGCGAACTGATCTCCGTTCAGATCGACCCATCGCTGATGAGCGACGAACCCGAAATCCTCGAAGACCTGCTCAAAGCCGCCCATTCGGATGCCCGCAAGCGCCTCGACCAGGCCATGGAGGAGGCCATGAAAACCGCCACCCAGGGCCTCGGCGGCGGCATGCTGCCCGGCTTCAAGCTGCCTTTCTGAACGCAACTGCATGTCACAACGCTCCGCCGGACCTGAACTTCTTCGCCTGATCGAGCTGATGGCGCGGCTGCCCGGTTTTGGCCCGCGCTCGGCCCGGCGTGCCGTCCTGTTCCTGCTGAAGCGCAAGGACCAGATCCTGCTGCCGCTGGCCGAGGCCCTGCGCGAAGCCGGCGAAAAGATCGCGCGGTGCGAGACGTGCGGGAATTTCGACACGGTCCAGCCCTGCGCCATCTGCCGGGCCGATGGCCGCGACGATGGCCTCATCTGTGTTGTCGAGGATGTGCCGGACCTCTGGGCGCTGGAGCGCGGCGGGGCCTTTCGCGGCCGCTATCATGTGCTGGGCGGCGTCCTGTCGGCCATTGACGGCATCACGCCGGACGACCTGAATATCGGGCCGCTCGTCGCGCGCGTCGAACGCGGCGGCATCCGTGAAGTCATCCTGGCCCTGAACGCCACCGTCGATGGCCAGACCACCGCCCATTATGTCGCTGACCAGCTCGAAGGCCTCGGCGCCGACATTACCCGGCTGGCCCATGGCGTGCCGGTGGGCGGCGAGCTCGACCATCTGGACGACGGCACGCTGGCCGCCGCCCTGCGGTCACGCCGCGATGTGAAGAATTAGCGCCTACTCGGCCACGTCCACGCGATAGATGCCGTCCATGTCCTTTGTGGCGACATAGAGGTGCCCGTCCGGGCCCTGGATCACGTCGCGGATCGGGAAGCCTGCCGCATCGCCGGTCAGCAGGTCTTCACGGCCGGCCACCTTGCCGTCTTCCATGTCGATGCGCACCAGTTTCAGGCCGGCCGGTCCGTTCATGCCGCCGGTGAAGAGGTCGCCCTTCCAGCCGGGATAGACATCGCTGGTCAGCTTGGTCAGGCCCGACGGCGCGATCGACGGCACCCAATAGGTCAGGGGCTGTTCCATGCCTTCCGCTTCAGTCTTGCTGGTGATGATCGTGCCGTCATAATTGACGCCATAGGTGACTGTCGGCCAGCCGTAATTGGCACCCTTGCGGATCAGGTTCAGCTCGTCACCACCCTTGGGGCCATGCTCGGTTGAATAGAGCGTGTCGGTGTCGGCATCATAATAGAGGCCCTGCGGGTTGCGGTGGCCATAGGACCAGACCGCCGGATGGCCAACCGTGCCATCGGCAAACGGGTTGTCCTCCGGGATGCTGCCATCGGCATTGATGCGGATGACCGATCCGTGCGTGGCTTTCGGGTCCTGCGCCAGGTCCATGAAGGCAAAGCCGTCGCCCAGCGTCGCGTAAAGCGTGCCATCCGCAGCGAATTGCAGGCGCGCGCCATAGTGCAGCGCCGTGTTGCGCGTGTCGGCCGCGAAAATCTCGGTCACGTTTTCCAGTGCGTTGCCATCATCACTGAGGCGGGCCCGAATGATTGCCGTCATATTGTCCGCGGCGTTGCCTTTTGAATAGGCCATATAGACGAGCCGGTTCGTCCCGAAGTCCGGGTCCAGTGCCAGGCCGAGATAGCCCGCCTGCCGCTCTGTATAGGCTTCAGGCATGCCACTGACGGCGACCGGCGTGCCTTCGCCGCCCGCCACGCGCTTCAGGCCGCCCTCCTTTTCGGTGAACAACAGGTCTCCATTCGGCAGGAAGACCATGCCCCACGGAAACTCGGCTTCGGCCACTACCTGGGTGAGCTTGAGTGTGGTGTCGCTCGAGACGGCCGGTGTCTGGATATCGGCATTGCTGCACGCGGCGAGTAACAGGCTGGATGCGAGGCTGGCAGTGATGAGGCGCATGGAAACTCGGGTCCTTGTGTTGGCAGGTCTGTGCAGAGGATAGAGCGGAGCGCCGTTTGAACCAAACAAAAAAGGGGCAGCTCCTGCGAGCTGCCCCCAGTCTGGATGCCGGCGCGGATCTATCTGCCCGCGCCGGATTTGGTTTGGCCTACCAGGATTTCCGCACCGTGATGCCGTAAAGGGCAGGCTCGGTCAGGAAGATGTTGCTGTACAGACCCGAGCTGTCATCGGTCAGGTAGGTGCCCGTGATGACTTCTTCGTCGGTCACGTTCTTGGCGAACGCTTCAACGCCCCATCCGCTCTCTTCATTGGCCAGCACAAGCGAGAGGTTGAGGTTGGTCCAGCTGTCGAGTTCGTCATGCTGGCTGTTGAAGACGCGGCTGTAGCTGTCATCCTGGTAGTAGAAGTCGCCGCGCACGGTCATGTCCCAGCCCGAATTGTTCAGGGAATTGAACGTGTATTCGGCGGCCAGGTTCAGTGTCATCTCCGGGGCGCCTGGCAGCTTGTTGCCGTCCAGATCCTTGGAGATGCCGTCGAACGGTGTCAGCGCGCCGATCGTCTGTGTCACGCCATTGCCGTCGACATAGGTCACGTTGCCGAGACCGAAGGCGGCTTCACTTCCGGCAAAGGCGCCGGAGCAAAGTCCGCGTGAGTCGCCGTTATTGAGCAATCCGCCCTGGATCGCGCCGAGCACAGTGGCATAGCCCTGGGCAGAGACGACGCAGTTCGAATAGGTCGATGCGTTCTTGAGCGTGACAAAGTTCGGATCGCCATTCGTCCGGTCAAGCACGTCGATACCCGTCGTGCCCTGCAGTTCGGACTTCAGCAGGCCGAGATTGGCCGTCAGCAGCCAGTTATCCGCTGGTGTCCAGAGATACTCGACTTCGAGACCGCTGATCTTGGCATCGACGTTGAAGTTCGCCGAGGTCCGGTTGACGATCTGGGTGATCTGATAGCCCTGATAGTCATAGTAGAAACCGGTCACGTTGAGCGACTGGGTATTGTTGGCAAACGTGTTCTTCGTACCGAGTTCAAACGCGTCGATGAATTCAGGTTCGAAGGTTTGCGGGAACAGGTTGGCACCGGCAGGCTGGGGCGGGTTCAGACCGCCACCCTTGTAGCCCTTGGAATAGAACGCATAGACCAGCGTATCATCCGTGGCATTGAGGGTGGGCGACCAGTCAAGACCGATACGGCCGGTTGTTTCCTGGAAGTCGGCTTCAAGCAGGCCAATCGGAACGCCTGCTTCCGGCAGCGCCGCCACCGGTGCGAACAGGGCCGAAGGCACAATATCCTGTTCTTTTTCATCGTTCGTGTAACGCAGGCCGAGCGTGAATTTCAGCTCGTCCGTGACGTCATAATAACCTTCGCCGAAGAAGGCCTTGGACTTCAGACGATATGGCGACAGCGAGCGGAAATAGTTCCGGCCGAAGCCTTCCAGGGAATTCAGCACATTGCCGTCATCGTCAGGGTTGGACGTGTCCAGCGGTGTGAGGCCACCGAAGATTGCGCCGCCCAGGGCATTGTTCAGCTGGGTAAGGGCCGACAGCGTGTTGGAAAGAACATAGTAGCCGGCCTGATTATCCTGCGGATCAATCGCTTCGCCATCGACATAGATCATACCGAGATTGAAGTTGAACGGACCCTCATAGTCGGACTGCAGGCGGAATTCCTGTGTTGTCGTCTCGGTGGCGCCGCCCGAGATGTCGAATGAGCGGAACAGGTTCGATACACCGAGTTGCGGGTCAGACACAACACCGCCCGGGAAGAGGAGGTCGTAAACGGCCTCGGCGCCCGGTGCGAGAAAGAATGGTCCTGCCGTCGTGTTGAACGCGATGGTCGGCGCAATCTTGTTATAGTCATCGACCGAAACCTGGTCAGTCTCGTTGCGGCTGGTCAGCGAGGTCAGCTTGAGGCTCTCGCCGATATCGAGCTCGAGCTTGAGCGTGTAGAGGTCCTGCTGGGCCTTGTAGACCGGATCAAGCGCCGATTCGATATTGCGCAGGTTCGGATCGAGAGGTGTGTTGTAGGCGTCGCCGTTCAGCAGGCCGGCCACGATACCGAGACCACCGCCCAGCGTACCGGCAGAGTTCACGCGGTCATAACTGTCGCTGAAAGGGGCGTCCTGACAGCCGAGCGATGTGATGAGCGTGTCCAGACCCGTGATCGGGATACCGGCAAAGCTCGTCTTGGTCGGGTCTTTCTTACAGAGCTGCTTGCCGGAGCGGATGCGGTCATCATCCTCGTCGAAGTGCTCATAGGACAGCCAGCCGCGGAAATTGTCGCTTGGCTCGAAGCCGAGGGTGGCACGCACCGACCACAGTTCGCGGCCGTTGACGTCGTTGCCTGTCACCGTGTTGTCGGTATAGCCGTCGCGCGAAGTGATCGCACCTGCAACGCGCAGGGCAACTTTCTCGCCGACCGGCACGTTGACCATGCCCTGACCCTTGATCGTGTTGTAATTGCCGTAGGTCAGCGCGGCATTGGCCTGGAATTCACCGAAGACAGGCTTGCGCGTGATGATGTTCACAACGCCGCCGGTCGAGTTGCGGCCGTAGAGCGTACCCTGTGGACCGCGCAGGACTTCGACGCGCTCGATGTCGAAATATTCCTGCTCGTAGAGGAAGTTCGCGCCGAGCGGCACATCGTTCTGGTGGATACCGACACCGGCATCCGAGGATTGGGCGACCGCGTCGTTACCAATGCCGCGGATCTTGAAGTTGCTGCCTGTGAACTGGCCCTTCGTGAAGGACACGTTGGGAACGGCTTTCACAAGGTCTGCGCCGCCGGTCAGCTGGAGACGGTTGATGGCGTCTTCATCGAAAGCCGAAACGGCGATCGGAACATCCTGGACGGATTGTTCGGTTTTCTGCGTGGTGACCGTGACGGTCGCCAGCGTGCGGGTCGATTCCGGCGCGTCAGAGTCCTGAGCCCAGGCCGTCTGACCGAACAGTCCGATTGCCAGCGCAGACGCGCTCGCGAACAAGACGGTTTTCGAGTCTGTTTTCCGTGTCATGCTAAATTTTCCTCCCCTCGGGCCCGTCGGGATTGCAGGCCGCGAAATGTGATATTTTACCGAGCGTCCTCGTTAACGGGACCGCTTCATTGCACATCAGAAATTGAGTGGAGGGGTATTGTCAACAGGTTTGCATGCCTGCCATGCATTTGATTTGACGCAGGTGTCATAAATGTAACGCTGCCGACTTGGCCCTTTACGTAGGGGCTGGTAGAGCCCCGCAATGAAACCAGATCACATATCAGCACTCGTCCTTTTTTCCGGCGGACAGGATTCTGCGACCTGCCTGGCAGACGCCCTGGCACGCTATGCGCGTGTGGAGACGGTCGGCTTCGATTACGGGCAGCGTCATCGGGTCGAACTTGAATGCCGCACCGCCTTCCGGGAGACGATTCGTGACCGGTTTCCCGCATGGGGCGAGCGTCTCGGGCCGGATCACATGCTCGACGCCGGTGTCCTCAGGAGTCTCGGCCAGAGCGCCATGACCGATGACGTCGCCATCGAGATGACCCAGGCGGGCCTGCCATCCACATTCGTCCCCGGACGGAACCTGCTATTCTTCACGCTGGCCGGGGCGCTGGCCTATCGCCGGGGGCTCTCTGTCCTCATCGGCGGAATGTGCGAGACCGACTATTCCGGCTATCCCGATTGCCGGGCCACCACGATGGCGGCGCAGCAGCAGACCCTGCGCCTCGGGCTGGACACCGACATCCGCATCGAGACGCCGCTGATGTACATCGACAAGGCGGCAACCTGGGCCATGGCCGAACGGTTGGGCGGCACGGCCCTGGTCGACCTGATCACAGAGCAGACGCACACCTGCTACCTTGGCGATCGCGAACATCGCCATGACTGGGGCTATGGCTGCGGCACATGCCCGGCCTGCGAACTGCGCGCCTCGGGCTGGAAACGCTGGAAGGGTGCGGCATGACCTGGACCGTCAAGGAGGCCTATTACACGCTGCAGGGCGAAGGCGCGCAGACCGGCCGCGCGGCGGTTTTCCTGCGTTTTGCCGGATGCAACCTGTGGTCGGGCCTCGAGCGCGACCGGGACGCTGCCGTCTGCCGCTTCTGCGACACCGACTTCGTCGGCACCAGTGGCGTGAACGGCGGCAAGTTCCGCGCCGCTGCCGATCTTGCGGCGCATGTCAGGGCGATCTGGGAGGCCGAAGCGGGCCCCGCGCGCCCGGCCTATGTCGTCTGCACCGGCGGCGAACCGCTGCTCCAGCTCGATGCGCCCCTGATTACCGCCCTCAAGGCTGAAGGGTTCGAAATCGGCGTTGAGACCAATGGCACGATTGCCGCGCCGGAGGGGCTCGACTGGATCTGCGTCAGCCCCAAGGCCAATGCGCCGCTCGTCCAGACCCGTGGCAACGAGCTCAAGCTCGTCTACCCGCAGGACGAGCCCGAAGCGCAGCCGGAACGGTTCTCGCAACTGGACTTTACGCACTTTTTCCTGCAACCGAAGGACGACCCCCACGCGGCCCAAAACCTGCAGGGCGCAACGACCTATTGTATGAAGAATCCCCAATGGCGACTGAGCTTGCAAACCCACAAACTGATCGGGCTTCCCTGACACCGGAAGGCCGCGTCTTCGCGATCACCAAATCGGTGAATTTCGAGGCTGCCCACTATATGGGCGGCAAGCCCGAAGGGCACCCCTACCGCAATGTTCACGGGCATTCCTTTCTGCTGGAGGCGACCGTGTCCGGCACCGTCAAGCCGGGCGAGCAATGGGTCGAGGATTTCTCCCGCCTGACAGCCAGCTTGCAGGCGACCGCCGGAAAGCTGGACCACAAGCTGCTCAACGAAATTGACGGGCTCGACGTGCCGACCCTGGAGCGCATCTGCCTCTGGGCCGCTGCCGATCTCGCGCCGGGCCTGCCGGGGCTCAGCCGGGTTGCCGTGTCCCGGCCAAGCCTCAACGAGCGCTGCGAGCTGGTGCTCTAGCTCTTGCCCTGGAGCTTCTTGGCGAACTTGCGGGCAAACCGGTCGGAGGCCCGATTGGCGTCATACCAGGTCGTCATGCCGGTCTGGCGGATATCGGTTTCAAACCAGTCATAGGTCAGGCTGCCCATTTCGGCGCCATTCGCATCGAACGCAGTGGCCGTCAGTTTCATGCCGCCAATGCTGATCGAGCCGCCATAGTCGAGGCCAGGGGTATCGCCGAGCTGCTTGAAGGTCGGCTTGCTGGGCACGGCCCGCTCGATGGTCACCGTCACCCGGTCGACGTTGAGGCCGGCAGATTCGAATTCGCGCATCAGGTCCTGCTCGATCTTCCCGGCAAGATAGGTGCCTTCCCGCGTACCGTAATCATCCTCGAGTGTTTTCTCGAAGTCGGCCGAATAGCCGACCGAGATTTCGGTGGCCAGCGCGGCGGGGGCGAAAAGCAGGGCGGTCGCGGCGGCTGCGAGTACGTATTTCATGGGTGATCCTCCTGAAGGTTCCATGACATAATATACTACGCCGCCGCCGGTTCCTGAAGTCACAGCGCTGTGAGTGGCCACATCATACCGTGTCGACGAAGACGATCTCTGCGTCTTCCATGCCTTCCAGCGTCAGGCTGTCGGGGCCGGTCACCGCCGCGCCGTCGCGGGCATTCAGCACTTCGCCATTGAGGCGCACCGATCCGGCGGCCAGCACGAGATAGCCATGGCGTCCCGCTTTCACCTCGTAGGTCAGCGTCTCGCCGGTCTTGAGTGTCGCGCCGAGCACCAGGGCGTCCTGGTTGATCACCAGGCTGTCGCTGGTTCCGTCGCCGGAGGCCAGCACGGCCCAGTTGCCGGAGCGTTCGCCCTTGGGAAACTTGCGCGCGCCCCAGCCGGGCTTGCCACCGGCCGAACGCGGCTGGATCCAGATCTGAAACAGGGTCGTGGCTTCATCTTCCTCGTTCCATTCCGCATGCTGGACGCCGCTGCCAGCGCTCATCACCTGCACGTCACCGGCCTCTGTGCGGCCATGATTGCCCATCGAGTCCTTGTGAGTGATCGCCCCTGTACGGACATAGGTGATGATTTCCATCGACTGGTGGCCATGCGGCGGGAAGCCGGTGTGCGGCTCAATCGTGTCATCATTCCACACGCGCAGGGCGCCTTCGCCCATGCGGCGCGGATCATGGTAACCGGAGAAGGAGAAGTGGTAATTGGCGTTCAGCCACTCATTCTTGAAGCGGCCGAGATTTTCGAAACGTCTGATATCAATCATTGTCAGGCTCCATCGGGCTTGTGTTCATGTTGAGCCCTATATGGCATCGCCCGAAACCCGGGCTAGGGCAGGCGCCGGATCACATTTATGCAATTTGCGCATGGCAGGACGCGGCGCCGGATTCCCAACGAAGGCCTCTTGGCGATGGGCCGCCCCGGGCCTTAGATCAGCCGTCAGCAGCAGGGCGGGACATCCCATGTCGGACGAAGCGGGTTTCGAGGGCGAGATCGTGATGCAGCCGCCGGTCAATGCCGGTGCGCCGGAGACGACCGGCCGCCTGACAGCCCGTTTCGTGCGCTATCCCGGCTGCCAGCAGATCACGCTCTGGCTGCCTCAGGACGGCCATTCAGGCTACGGCAAGCTGCGTATTCTGGGGCCCGGCGGCGCCCTGATCGAGGCGGCAGACATCACTGCGCGCCTCAATGGCCGGGTGCAGATCCTCATCGATACATTCCCCTGGCCGCCGGGCGACTACGCCATCGAGATCGCGCATGCGGAGGGCTGGCGTCACGTCCTGCGCCTCGAGAAGCTGGAAACTGGCGCCCCGTCGAAGCCCGAACCGGCGCCCGAGCCAGAGCCCGCATCCGGACCCATTGTCTACCGGGACGGCGCCGGAAACATCATTCCCGACGAGGATCTCGCCCTGCGCGCGCGCCTGCAGGACCGCCTCGTCTCGCAGTTCGGCCGCCACCTCGAATTCGACGGCACATTCCGCGCCGGTACCATCACCTATGTCGATGGCGCCATCCGCATTCCGTTTTCCCACGAGATGTGCGGCGGCGGCGTCCACTTCAGCATCGACCTGCCGACGCCAGAATGATGGCAGGCCGCCACGGGCCGCCCCCTCGCCGAACGGGCCGGTATTGTTTCCTTCCTCGCGCAGGAAACGCAGCGGCAGAAGGCAAGCACCTGGACTTACGAGATTCACGAGGACCGGATCGACTTCGTCGACTAGGCGGGTTTTGCATCCTGCCCCTTGCCCCGACTCACGCACGCGCTCACAACACAAACCATGCCTCCCAGCCCCCAGATCAAGGATGCCCGCGCGATCCTGCAGCGCGTTTACGGCTTCAAGGCCTTCCGCGGCCTGCAGGAGGACGTGATCAGCGATGTGCTGGAAGGCCGTGACGCGCTCGCCGTGCTGCCGACCGGCGGCGGCAAGTCGCTCTGCTACCAGATTCCGGCGCTGATCCGGCCGGGCTGCGCCATTGTCGTCTCGCCGCTGATCGCGCTCATGTCGGATCAGGTGGACGCGCTGAAACAGGTCGGCGTGCGGGCCGAGCGGCTGGACAGTTCGATGGACTTCAATGCCCGTTCCGAAGCGCTGAATGCCGCCCAGCGCGGCGAGATGGACCTGCTCTATGTCTCGCCCGAAGGCCTCGGCACCGGCCTCGCCCAGCGCCTTGCGGGCATGGATGTGTCGCTGATTGCCGTCGACGAGGCGCACTGTGTCAGCCAGTGGGGCCATGATTTCCGGCCAGACTATCGCGCCCTTGGCCGCCTGCGCGACCTCTTCCCCGGCGTGCCCCGCCTCGCGGTGACCGCGACAGCCGACGCCCGCACCCGCGACGACATACTCGCGCAGCTGCAGCTGACCGATCCGGCCCTCCACGTCGCCAGCTTTGACCGCCCGAACCTCACCCTCTCGGCCGAGCCCAAGGGCGGCGGCCGCACGGCCCGCGTTGTGCAGCTGGTAAAGGCCAAACAGGGCCTCTCCGGCATCGTCTACGCCGCCACCCGCAAGGGCACGGAGGACGTCGCCGAGGCACTCGTTCGCGCTGGCGTACCCGCGCTCGCCTATCATGCCGGTCTCGACGCCGATGTGCGCCAGGACCGCCAGAGGCGCTTCCTGCTGGAAGAGGGCCTCGTCATGTGCGCCACGGTCGCCTTCGGTATGGGCGTCGACAAGCCGGACGTGCGCTTTGTTATCCATGCCGATCCGCCGAAGACGCTGGAGGCCTACTGGCAGGAAGTCGGCCGGGCCGGGCGCGACGGCGAACCGGCCGAAGGCATCGCCCTCTATGGCCCGTCGGACATGGCCCGCTCCCTGTCATGGACGCATCAGGGCGATGCGCCGGAGGAAGTGAAGCGCGTCCAGCTGACCAAGACGCGCCAGCTGTTTGCCTTCTTCAATGGCGACGAATGCCGGCGCGGGGCGGTGCGGCGCTATTTCGGCGAGGAAAAGGTCGAGCCCTGCGGCGTCTGCGATGTCTGTACCGCCGAGCCGGGGCAGGCGCATGATGCCACCCGCTGGGCCCAGATGGCCGTCTCCGCCGTCATCCGTTGCGGCCAGAAGGTCGGCCGGGGGCGCCTCATCCTGCACCTTATGGGCACCACGAAAGACGGGTTCGACGAACAGCTCTCCACCCAGTCCACGTTCGGTGTTGGCAAGGACCTCGCCAAGCCCGGCTGGGACCGTGTGTTCGATGCGCTCCTGTTCGACGGAATGCTGGCCGAAGGCGGCGACACGATGCGGCCCTCCATTGTCGTGCCGGATGGCGAGGCCGCCCGCGCCCTGTTCCGGGGCGAGCGCACCTTGATGCTGCGTGAGGATGTGGCAGCGGCCCGCAGGAAGCCCGCGAAATCGCGGGGCGTCGCGGCCGCCGCCGCGCTCGCCGATCTTTCAGGCCGCGATCAGGACCTGTTCGACGCCCTCCGCCTCTGGCGCACCGACACGGCCAAGGCACGCGGCGTGCCGCCCTATGTCATCTTCCACGACCGCACCCTCGCCGAAATCGCCCGCGAACGCCCCGCCTCGCCCGATGCCCTGCGCCAGATCAGCGGCGTCGGCGAAAAAAAGGCCCAGCGCTACGCCGAAGACGTCGCGAGGATCATTGCGGAAGCGGCGTAAGCCCGAGTCATCCTCGCGTCTGGGGGCGAACACGAAGGACCCGAGCAAATACAGCGTTTTCCACGGGTTTAACCTCTGCAGCCTTGACCCGGGCGCCAGCGCGCCTCACCTATAGCGGCGAACTCAGAATCCCTGTCCGGAGATGACATGTCACCTTATTCCCGCCTCGACGACGATGATGCCGAAAGCCCGCCAATGGGCGAGCCGAATGCGTTCCTGGAAGAAGCCCTCTTCAAGGCCCGCACCATCCTGCTGACCGGCGGGATCGACTTCAAACAGGCCAAGCGCGTCTGCGAACGCCTGCTGGCCCTGTCTTCAGAGAGCGACAAGCCGATCCTGCTGGTGATCTCCTCGCCCGGCGGCCATGTCGAAAGCGGCGACATGATCCATGACATGATCAAGTTTGTCGGCGCGCCCGTGAAAGTGCTCGGCACCGGCTGGGTCGCCTCGGCCGGCGCGCTGATCTATTCGGCCGCCGCCAAGGAAAACCGTTACGCCCTGAAGAATACACGCTTCCTGCTGCATGAACCGCGCGGCGGCGTTGGCGGTCAGGCCACGGACGTGGAAATCCAGGCCCGCGAAATCATCAAGATGCGCGAACGCCTGAACAAGATTTTCGCTGAAGCCACAGGCAAGAGCCTTGAAAAGATCAAGGAAGACACCGACCGTGACTTCTGGATGAGCGCCGACGAAGCCGTCGAATATGGCCTCGTCAGCAAGGTCGTCACCCATCGCGGCGAAATCAAATAGGATCGGTCCCGGCTGAAGGGGGCGCCTTGCGCGCCCCCTGAAACGCTGCGCAACCGCCCTCTGGCGGATGGCGCGGCACGTCTGAACCCCACACATCACGCCCCCTCACCCCCTCATCACCCCACGCCCTGATCCCGGGGGCCATGGTTTACGAACCGTTAGGGATCCGTTTGCAGCGCGTAAACGAATTTCAAGGACACTATATCCTTAACGGGTGAGGGACGCGTTCTTTAGAAAATGCCAGTACGTGTAGAGGATATTGCCATCGCGGTCGCTCCGATCGGATCGGAGACAACAGCGCAGGCCGCGCTCGGCCTGTTCCTGTCGGACCCGTCATTGTTCGCGCTGCCCGTGGTGGTGAACGGCGCGACGCTGGGCCAGGTCACCCGCGCCCGCCTGACCGAAGCGCTCGCCGGCCCCAATGGACGCGACATTCACGCCGCGCGTTCGGTCGCCAGTTTCATCACACCGCACCCCGTCATGGCCGAGACCGGCACGACGGTCGCCCTGATCGCCAAGCTGGCCGCCGATGGCAAGACCTCCGCGCTGACTGACGGTGTCGTCGTTCTCGAGGATGGCCGCTATAGCGGGCTGATCAGCCCCAGCGCGATCCTCTCGGCCGTGGCGCAGGAAAATGCCCTGCGCGCCCGCGCCATGAAGGCCTCGGGCCAGCGCCTTCAGCAGGCGCAGGCCAAAGCGCTGGACGTTGCCCGCGACAAGGCTTCCTTCCTCGCCTTCCTCAGTCATGAAATCCGCACGCCGCTCACCGGCATTCTCGGTGTGGCCGACATCCTGCAGGACAGCGTCTCCGGCGCCGAACCGCGCCGTCTCGCCCGCACGATCAGCGAAAGCGGCAACCATCTCGACCGCCTGCTGGGTGACCTGCTCGACCTGTCGCGCCTCGAAGCGGGCAAGCTGCCTGTCAGCCCGTTCCCCTTCGACCTGCGCGAATTCGCCGCCGAAGCGCGCGATCTCTGGCAGTCGCGCATTGCCGGCAAGCGTCTCGATCTACGCATTCAGGTCAATTCCGACAGCGTCATGCGCGTCGAGGCAGATGCCATGCGCGTGCGCCAGATCCTGTTCAACCTGATGAGCAATGCGCTCAAGTTCACCGAGAATGGCCATGTCAGCGTCGCATTGTCGACGCTGGAAGCAGGCGGCAGCCTCAAGCTGCGGATGACTGTATCCGACACGGGGTGCGGGATTTCGGATGCCGACAAGGCCCGCCTGTTCGAGGCCTTCGAACAGGCCCGCGCCTCCACGGCCCAGACACATGGCGGGTCCGGCCTCGGCCTCTCGATTGCCAAGGGGCTGACCAGCCTGATGAAGGGCGAAATCACGCTCGCCGACAATCCGGGTGGCGGCTCGGTCTTCTGTGTCACGCTTCCCGTGATGCGCGCCGGGCCGCGACTCGCTGCCGAGGCGCCGCACAAGCCGCGCATGCGCAGCCTGACGCTTGGCAATATCCTGATTGCCGAAGACCATCCCGTCAGCGCGCTGGTCATGTCGCATGCGCTCACAGCGGCCGGCTGGAAGGTCGAAACGGTCACCAATGCAGACGATGCCATCGCGCGGGCCATGGACACGCCCTATCAGGCGATCCTCACCGATATTCACATGCCGGGCGGCAGCGGCGAAACCATTGTGCGGGCCCTGCGCATGACCAGCGGCCCCAACCAGCTTGCCCCCATCCTGGCGGTCACCGCCGATATCAGCGCCGAGCGGCAGGCCGCCTGCGAACTGGCGGGATTCTCGTCCCTCATCGAAAAGCCGATCCGCCCGCGGGCGCTGGTGGCGACACTGGCCGACGTCCTGATGGACGACGAGGAAACCGGCTGGGAACTCGGCGCCAAGCGCGCCTGAGACGCCTGTATTCGGGCACCAAGGATGAGGTGTTGCCAAATTGCACCATGTCTGACAGCGCATGCCTGCCGGATTCCGAAAAATTCTGGCCATCGCTATTTGGTCGGGTAGTTTTTGCTCCTTGGAAATTCAGGGGGAGCAAAGCATGGCCGAAGACAATCGTTCGAGGGGCCACTTCTGGTCACGGTCCGCAAAGGCTGTCGGCGTCATTTCAGCGGGCCTCGGGATCTACGTCTTCGTCAATGACGAGGTCAGGGCGCGCATCTTCCCTGACCTGAGCGCCGCGACACGTGCCGATGTAAAGGAACAGCTTCAGCTCAGTGAAGAGCGCATTGCAGTGATCGTACAGGCATCCATCACGTCTGCGATGGAACGCGCGGATGCGCGCGGCGGGAATGTTTCCGCCGATGAAAAGGACAATTACGAAGCCGCGCTGACGTCCCTGCTGGCTTCTGACGATCCCAACCTGAACGATGCAAGATTCCTTGCCGTGTCAGGCCAGGCCGAAGCGGCGGCTGACAAGCTTGTCACGACTGCTGAAACCTCGGGCGCGACTGACACCATTCCGGCGCGCGGCCGAGCCGACCTGTTGCGCAATGCGGGCGATATTCTTGTTCCTTCCGACCCAGCCAAAGCGCTGGCGGCCTATGAGAAGGCGCTGGAACTCGACCCGGACAATCGGGTCCTGCAGACGCGCGTACAGAAACTGAAGGCCGAAACGGCGGAGAAGAATGAGGTGAAGCCGATTCCCCGTGCGAAGTTTGAATTGTCCGGCCTGCAATTCGAACTTGAGGGCTGCGAGAACCCGGAGGCACCCAAATGCATCCTGTCGGTGATGAATACCACGCCTGACACCGCGAATTTCTGGATTGGGCAATCCTGGGCAATCAACGAGACGGGGCGGTGGACGGACGACCGGTCACGTAACATTGCCGCATCTTCGCACTATACTTGGAACATCCCGTCCCTTGAGGCCTCGCAGATTGAGGTGACATACAATCGGCCAGCCAACATCTTCCAGCTGCTGCGCTTCGAGTTGCATGTCAGGGATGTCAAATTCAGCAAGGAATTCCGGGATGTCGCCATTCGCGGCGGGCGGCAGGTCGATGTGCGGGCCATGCGCCCGGTCGACGCGGATCATCCCGAATACGCTTATGAAGTGGATGGTGTGAAGGTCCATTTCCTCGGCTGTTCGAACCCCGATGCCCCGATCTGCCGGTTTGATCTCATGAACACCGGCAAGAGCGACCGGATGCTTTCCACCTATGGCGGGCTGGCCTTTGACAGCCAGAGCATTCAGCGAAAGGCTGCACAGTCGGTACTCAGCCTGAGTGGAAAGTCTGACGGCGCACTGCCGCCGGGACTCGTTACCAGCTGGGACGTGATCTTCCGGTCGGAGGCTGAATATTTTCAAGCCTTCTGGCCGGACCTCCAGATCGAATACAAGGCCTATCCGAAGGCGTTCACAAACCTCAGCCTGAGCGATGCGGAACCGCCGGCCATCAAGACCCTGCGTCGCGATCAAGCCTTTGAGCCGGATGGGCTGTTCGAACTCGGTGGACTGGAATTCGCCTTCCTGGGCTGTGCAAACCCGGACAATCCCAAATGTGTGTTCGATGTGCGCAACCCCACGGACAAGGCAGTCCGGTTATGGATTGGTCGCCCATCGGTGACAGACGATGCCGGAGCGGAGAAAGCATCCTCATCGAACGTCGTTGAAATGACAGGCGCCAGGGAAGCCGACATACCCGCCGGCCTGACGACCAGTTTCGAGGTCGCGTTTCGCAGCGCCATGCCCCGTATCGGCGAACTGACCGTGCCGGTATCCATCGGCGATGGCCGCTATGAAATCAAATATGCCGACATCCCACTGACGGTGAATTGATCCATAGATGGAGGAAAAGTGGTGGTTCGGGGGAGACTTGAACTCCCGACCTCGCGATTATGAGTCGCGCGCTCTAACCAGCTGAGCTACCGAACCGTTTCGCTGATGCGAGGGCGCCTCTTACACGGGAGCGGGCCGCCTCGCAAGCGTGTCTCCTGCAGCTTTTGCGAGGCATTTTGCAACCCGCTGGCCGAACCTCTCCGACCGCATTAGATTGGCTGTATGATGCGCGCCGTGATGCTGTTCATTCTGATCCTCGTATTCGGCCTGTTCCAGCCTGCCTTGGGGCAGGGCCGGGAAGCCGAGACGGCCTATCTGGCCGGCCAGTACGATGCGGCATTCGCTGAGGTTGCAGCAGATCACGGCGCTGACGCCTGCGCGTTCGGGGCGCGCGTACTGCTTGCCAAGGCGATGAGCAGGGACGTTCAACCGCCCCCGGCGCTCGTGCTGGCAGCGCTGGATGCGGCCAACAGGGCGCTCGTTGCCGAGCCTGAACATGTCGAGGGCCGGCTGCAAAAGGCGATAGCCCTGTCCCTGCTGGCGCGCCCGATGAGCCTGAAGGAAGCGCGCGATTCCGGCCTGGGCGTGGAGGCGCGCGACCTCGCTGAGGCGGTTCTGGCGGATGATCCGCAGAACGCCTATGCGCACGGCTTTCTGGCCGTCTGGCATATCGAGGTGATGAGACGCGGCGGCCTGCTCGGCGCGATGATCCTCGGCGCCAGCATGGAGGATGCCGAGCGCCACTATGCCGCCGCCATGCAGGCCTCGCCCGCCGACGCGGCGCTGCACTGGCAGTATGGGCGGGCGCTGGCGGCGCTGAACGCACGGAAATACCGCAAGGAGGT
>NZ_LADU01000076.1 GCF_000961795.1 Hyphomonas sp. BRH_c22 | reverse complement strand
CGCAGCCGCTCCAATCCCCGCCTTGGCGAGCGTGCCGCCCGCGACCGTTCCGGCGGCGACACCGGCGGCTGTGCCGATGGCGGCACCAGCCCCAAGCTGTGGTGCGCCGGAGACGAGGCCCGTCGCGATCCCAGGCCCGAACAGGCCGAGCGCGAGAAGGGAGAGCGATCCGAGGATGACGGAAGCTGCCTGTTCAAGCGTCACCTCATCCGGCTGGAAGGTCGATGTGATCGATCCGAAGATGGTCGAGCCGATGCCGACAATGATCGCCAGCACCATGAGCTTGATGCCGGACGCGATGACGTTACCGAGCACTTTTTCGGCGAGGAACGAGGTCTTGTTCCAGAGCGCGAACGGGATCAGCACGAACCCGGCCAGCGTCGTCAGCTTGAACTCAATTATTGTCATGAAGAGCTGGATCGCCAGGAAGAAGAACGCCAGCAGCGTGATGATCCAGGCGAGGAACAGAACCGCGATGATGACAATGTTCTGGAAGAAGGCGATCGGGCCTGTGAGCTTTTCGATTTCGTCAAGCAGGGGCAGCGCCGCATCGAAACCCGTCGCCGCGACGAAGCCGGGTTTCATGATATCGTCAGCGGTGATCGTGCCGCCGGTGGCATTGAGGCCGAGCTGCGCAAAGCTCATGAACACGACGTCCGACAGGAGCGCGAAATTGCCGAGGATCAGCGCGAAGGCGCCGACATAAAGGACCTTCTTCACGAACCGGCCGACAATGTCGGTATCGGGGCCCATTGCCCAGAAAAGTCCGGCGAGCGTGATGTCAATCGCGATGAGGGCGCTTGTCAGGAATGCTACGTCCGGCTGCAGGAGACCGAACCCGCTATCGATGTAAGCCGAGAAGGTCGCAACAAACTGGTCGATGACGCTGAGGTCTTCCATGGCGCTAATCGCGCCTGTAGGCGACGCCGTCGCCGCGGAAGCGTTTGTGACGAATGCGGGCCTGTTCCTCGATGGCCGCCCGGCGGGATTCTTCGAGCGCCACCATCCGGTATTGCGCCGCCATCAATTGCTGCATCTGCATCTGTTGCTCGACCGAGAGGGCAATGAGCTGGTTGCCGGCCTGGGCGACCGACAGGTTCCCGGTCGCGGCCTGGCTCTCACCGACAAGATCCGTCAGGGTCTCGCGGGACTCCACAATCGAAGTCACGATCCCGGACTGGACCTGGATCGACGCCCGGAAGGCATCGCGGCTGATCCGCCACTGATCGGTGGCCTCCACCACGATCTCCGCATTGGAGCGGTCTTCATAGGATTCCGGAAAGGCCTCTTCATACTGGCGTTCGGATTTTTCGACCTCATAGGTCACCTCGCCCGCTTCACGCATCAGCGTGTCGATGCGCTCAAGCAGGCGTTTCAAATGCTCGATCGATGCATAGTCGAGCCGCTTCAGATCCTCGGCCTGGTTCACCAGCATCTGCGCTTCGTGCTGGAGCTGCTGGATCTGGTTATTGATCTGCTCGAGCGTGTTGGTGGCGGTCACGATGTTCTGGACGAGGTTCGTCGGATCGATCACGACATCGCCGACGCCGAACAGGGCATGGGCTGGCCCCGCAGCCAAGCCGAATACAGAAACGGACCCAAGAAGAACGGCGATCATTCGGCGGCGCATGGTATCTCTCCTCTTGTTTCGATCAGGTCTGCGGCCCAATGGATCCCGCGCGCGTCCAGCCAGGCCGGCGCGAAGCCCTCCGGACCAACTGAAGCAAGAGTTTCGGAGATCAGCTTCTGGTCGGCCTTCGAGCCCGCCGCGCAGAAGGCGAGGGCGACGGGGCCGAGGTCGAGATCGAACAGGCGGTTCCCATCCGGACATTGAACATAATAGTCCCGCTTCGGCGTGGCTCGCGCGATCAGTTCGACCTGGCGGGCGTTCAGCCCGAACGCTTCATACGCCGCCCGCTGCGAGGGCTCCTCCGCCCGCGCATTGGCGAGAAAGATCCGGGTCGGCGCGCTTTCGATGAGGCTTGGCGCGATCGCGCTTGCCGAAATGTCCGACAGGCTCTGCGTCGCGAACACGACGGACACGTTCTTCTTGCGAAGTGTCTTCAGCCAGTCGCGCAGCCGCCACGCGAACATCGGATGGTCGAGGAAGAGCCAGGCTTCGTCGAGGATCAGCATTGTCGGCCGCCCGTCGAACCGGGCCTCGAGCTTCGTGAACAGATGCGCCAGAACCGGCGCTGCCAGACGCTTGTCCTGCATCAGCGCGTCCATTTCGAAGCAGAGCATGTCGCCTGAAGCCAAACGATCCTCATCGGCGTCGAGCAGGGCGCCATAGGGCCCGGCCAGCGAATAGGGTTCGAGAGCCTGCCGGAGCTCCGGCACCTGGATGAGGGCGGACAGCCCGGTCAGCGTGCGCTGGGAGACGGGGGCTGCCCCGAGGTTTTGCAGTGCCGTCCAGACGGCCTGCTTCACCTCCGGCGTCACCGCGACGCCTTCCTGATCAATCAGTCCGAGCACCCAGGCTTGCGCTGCAGCAAGCCCCGTTTCGCTACCCACATCCCGCAGCGGCTGGAAGGCGAGGTCGCCGTCAAGACCGAGCTCGTACCAAGTGCCGCCAAGGGCGAGCGTCGCGCAGCGCGCCGAGCCACCCTTGTCGAAGATGAATACCTGCGCACCGGCATAACGGCGGAACTGCAAGGCCAGGAGCGACAGGAGCACCGACTTGCCGGCGCCGGTCGGTCCCAAGACCATCATGTGCCCGACATCGCCCTGATGCGTGACCAGTCGGAACGGTGTCGCACTGGCCGAGCGCGCAATCAGGAGTGGAGGACCGTCTAGGTGTGCGTTGCGCTCTGGTCCGGCCCAAAGCGCCGAGAGCGGCGCCATGTGGGCAAGATTGATCGTATTGAGCAGGGGTTGGCGGACATTGGCGTAGGCCTCGCCCGGCAGCGTCCCGAGCCAGGCTTCAACGGCGTTGACGCTTTCGGAGACACAGGTGAACCCGCGCCCCCGGATCACGCGCTCAACAGCGCGGATCTGGTCTTCAGCAATCGCGGTATCCGCATGCCGGACAACAATCGCCGTCGTGAAGTATCCGAACGCGACATGACCTGCGCCGAGTGACTGAAGGGCCTCGTCAGCATCGGCGGCCTGGTTGTCGGCGTCGGAGTTGAGGAGCGTGGCTGGCTCATTGGTGAGGATTTCGCGGACGTAAGAGGTGAGCGACCGGCGCTTCGCAAACCAGTTGCGCATATAGGCACCCAGCGTCTTCTCGGCCGCAGGCTTGTCGAGGGGCAGGAACCGCGTCACCCATCGATAGGCAAAGCCAAGCTGGTCGAGCTCTGACAGGATCCCCGGCTCGCCGGCTGCCGGGAACCCGTTGATCGTGAGGATTTTCAGCGTCTCCTCGCCAAGACGGGGCGAGAGTCCGCCCGTCAGCGGTGTATCGACCAGGAGCGCATCGAGGCACATCGGTAGGGACGGTGCCCGCACGGTCTGACGCGTGACCGAGATGCAGGCGTGGAGATAAGTCAGTGTCTCGTCATCATCCAGGAACCGCGCCTCCGGCATCAAGTCCGCCATCATGTCCCGCGCCCGTGACGTTTCGGTTTCGAAATGGGCAAGGTGCTCGGTCCAGAACGCAGCGGGTGCGTCTGCCGGATCGTCGATGAAGAGCTGCTCGATCCGGGCTGTCCGGTCCGCTGGTGGCATCCAGGTCAGCGTCAGGTAGCAATCCGTTTCGAAATGCCGTCCGTCTTCCTCGAAGGCCGCCCGGCGTTCCTCATCGACCAGCCAGGCTGCCGGGTCGCGCCAGGTGCTTTCGGGATAGGTGACGGACGGCCTGCGATCGGCTTCGATATGCAGCGCCCAACCCGAGCCGAACCGGCGGAGGAGATTGTTCATCCGTGCGGTGATGGCGACGAGTTCTTCCGGAGTGGAACTTTCAAGGTCAGGCCCGCGATAGGCGAGGGTGCGCTGGAGGCTGCCATCCTTATTAAGGACAATCCCGGGGGCGATGAGGCAGGCCCATTTGAGATGATCGGCGAGCGCGGCCGGACGGGCACGGTATTCTCGAAGATTCAGCATGCGTAATAGCCTCTGTGGCGGATGTGCCGGATCAGCACGTCGGTAAATTGGGGATCACGCCTTGCGGCGAAGACGCAGAGACCGTGGGCCACGGTCCAGAAGATGAGCCCCACGCCCCAGAGCTGCAGGCCGATGCCGAGGGCTGCCGCCAGCGTGCCATTGACGATGGTCGCAAGCCTTGGCGCACCTGCGAGCAGGATCGGCGCCGTCAGCGAGCGATGGACCGACACACTATAACCAAGCGGCAGGGGACGCATGTCAGCCATTAGAGCGTTGCCCCGCCGCCGAACGAGAAGAAGGACAGGAAGAAGCTCGTCGCGGCAAAGGCGATGGAAAGACCGAACACGATCTGCAACAGCTTCCGCATGCCGCCCCCGCTTTCGCCGAAGGCGAGACCGAGACCGGTCAGGATGATGACGATCGTCGCGAGGATCTTGGCGACCGGGCCCTCGATGGAGTCGAGGATCGATTGCAGCGGGGCCTCCCAGGGCATGCCGGAGCCTGCAGCATGGGCGGGGAAGGCGAGTGTGGCGACCAGCAGGGTGAGGCTGATGCCCTTGATCATGTCTCTTTTCATTGAGGTGGTGTCCTTTCTGGAGCGGTGGAGAGAAGGGGTTCTGAAAAGGGCAGGCTCGGCAGGACGAGCTGCAGGTCCGGCTGGACGGGGATCAGGTCATAGCCCTGACGCCCGAGCCCGTTCATGCGCGCGACCGTTTCGACCCGGTGCGCACCGGCCCGACGCGTGATGTAGACGACGCAATCGATCGTCTCGGCGATGAGATCGTGCGGCACTTGGGCCGAAGTCTCGCCGATCAGTTGTTCGAGGCGGGAGAGGCCGCCATGGGCCGAGTTTGCATGCAGGGTGGCGATGCCGCCCGGATGGCCGGTATTCCAGGCCTTCAGCATGTCGAGTGCCTCGGCGCCGCGGACTTCGCCGATAATGATCCGGTCGGGACGCAGGCGCAGGGTCGAGCGGACAAGGTCTGCGAGCGTCACCGATCCCGGCTGGGTCCGCAGTTGCACCGTATCGCGCGCCGTCGAAACAAGTTCGCGCGTGTCTTCGAGGATGACCAGCCGGTCGCCGGTCAGGGCGATTTCGGCAAGGAGGGCATTGGCGAGTGTTGTCTTGCCGGAGCCTGTGCCGCCGATCACGAGAATGTTCTCGCGGTCCCGCACGGCCTGCTGCAAGGCTTCGGCGTGATGAGGTGCCATGACGCCGGAGGCGACATACTCACCCAAAGCAATCACCCGCCCGGCAGGCTTGCGGATCGAGAAACAGGGCCCGGGCGATACGGGCGGCAGAACGCCTTCGAACCGTTCCCCGCCCAAAGGCAGCTCAGCCGACACGATGGGCGAGGCTGCATCGACCCGGCGGCCCATATGGCTGGCAACCAGCCGGATCACGCGTTCAGTATCGGCAGGTAAAACAACGGATCCGGACTCGGTCCGGCCAGACCCATGCCGTTCGACCCAGAGCCTGCCATCGGGATTGATCATGATCTCGACGACGGACGGATCCTCCAGCGCCGCCACGATCTCGGTTCCCAGCGCTGTCACCAGCATGGCGCGGGTGCGTGTCAGACTCTCAACCTCACGCATCGGCCGGCTCCCCATTCAAATGCTCAGGGTGGGTTTCAAGGCTCGCCGCTTCCGCCGTCACGTCTTCGACGGCGTTCTGCAGAATGCGTTGGCCTGACCTGAGCGCTTCTGCGACCTGCCGCACGAAGAGGTCAAACCGCATGTCGCCCTTGGCCCGCGCGGCCTCGACCTGGTTGGCAGGCACCGGCGGGGTCACCGTCAGGAAATAATGAACGAAGGTTGCAAGGGTTTCGGCAAGGACGAGATTGTCCCGCTCGATCCGCCCGAACTGGCGCGTCAGCCGGTCGAGCCGGCGATTGATCGCGGCTTCGCGCTTATTGTCGGACTCGCCTGCTCGGTAGGCCGTAACAGCCCCGTCGATGATTGTGCTTTCTGACAGGCCCGGGCGTTTCGCCATGGCCTTCAGCCAGTGAAAATTCTCTGGCGAGATATAGGGCTGGATGCGGGGCTTCATTGGCCATTCCCCGTCAGATCAATGCCAGTCGCCTGTTCGAGGCTGTCGGCCTGCACAAGCGCATCGAAGAGGCTGGCCTGCAGGGGATTGCGCGCCCGTGTCCGAGACCTGCCAGGTTTCGAAGGCGACGTGAGCCGTGCCCGATCTTCAGCAGCATCGCGGGCCTTCTGAGGTCCAAGGCCATCAGTATCGGGTTCAAGCTCGGCAGCCTGCATGAGGCCTTCATGGATCCCGCGAACTTCGGACCCCCAGTCATTGCCCCGCACGTCCGGAATGCAGGCCGCGAAGGCAGGGGCGTCTTTGAGACGTTCAGTAAAGTTCTGGTCCTCGTAATAGCGGAGCTTCAGCGCCCGCACAGGCGGGGAGCCTGCGACAAGGACAAGTTCCTGGTCTGCGGGCAGCTGCATGACTTCGCCGGGCGTCAGCAGCTGGCGGGCGGTCTCCTGACGCGAGACCATCTTGTGCGAGAGCCAGGGCGCGAGCCGGTGGCCGGCATAGTTCTTCATGGCCCGCTGTTCGGTCTTTGTCCCGAGCGCGTCGGAAATCCGCTTGGCTGTGCGTTCGTCATTCGTCGCGAACGCCACCCTGACATGGCAATTGTCGAGGATCGCATTCGAGGGGCCATAGGCCTTCTCGATCTGGTTCAGAGACTGCGCGATCAGGAAGGCTTTCAGCCCATAACCCGCCATGTAGGCCAGCGCGCTCTCGAAGAAGTCGAGCCGGCCAAGGGCAGGGAACTCGTCCAGCATGAACAGGACACGCCGACGGGATTTTGGTTCGGCTAGAGCAAGCTCAGGCGAGACGAGCCCGCATGCCCCGAGCATATTCGCGATAAGCGACTTGCCACGCGCCAAGACCGACGGGCGCACTTCGAGATGTTCGGTCAGGCGCCGGCCCACCTGGTTCAGGATAAGGCGCATCAGCGGTTTTGTGCGGGACAGGTCAGAGGGCGGCACGACCAGGTAGAGCGACAGCGGCCGGTCACCGGACACAAGGTCCTCGATCCGGAAATCGCTCCGCGAGGTGACTTCCGCAATAACCGGGTCGCGATAGAGCGACAGGAACCGCAAAGCCGTCGACAATACGCCGGAGAGTTCGTTCTCGGACTGGTTCATCAGCTCGCGCGCCGTCTCGGCGACCACGGGATGCACGCGCGGCGCCTCGCCTGTGCCGAGATGATTGGTCCGAAGCATGATCGACAAGGTCGTGCGGAACGTCCGGTCGGGATCGGCGAGGAAGCTTGCTACCCGCGCCAGCGTCTTCTCCCGCTCGGCATAAAGGACGTGCAGGATGACGCCAACAAGCAGCGAGTTGGCCTTGTCGACCCAGTGCCCGAGATCGCCGAGCTTGCCCTGCGGGTCCACGAGGATATCGGCAATGTTCTGGACGTCCCGCACTTCGCAAGGACCACGCCGCACTTCCATCAGGGGATTGAAATGAGCCGAGGCCACGTCGGTCGGGTCGAACCGCAAACAGTGGGAGAACTCAGACCGCCAGCCGGATGTCAGCTGCCAGTTCTCACCTTTTATGTCGTGCACCAGCACAGAATGCGGCCAGGAGAGCAGGGTGGGCACGACAAGCCCGACGCCCTTGCCGGACCGCGTCGGGGCAAACGCCATAACATGGTCGGGGCCGTCATGGCGGAGGTAGGATCCTGATGCCTGACCCAGGAACACGCCTGCAGGCTTCAGCAGGCCGGACTTGCGCAAATCCTTGCCTTCCGCCCAGCGCGCAGAGCCAAACGTCGAGACTCGCTTATCCCAGCGTGCGCGAAGGATCGACCCGGTCACCGCAATCACGATCGCAGCAACCCCTCCAGACCCGGCAATCAGCCCGCCCCGGTCAAATACATCCGGCGCATAAGCATCGAACGAGTACCACCAGCCGAAAAAGGCCCACGGCACATAGACCGGCATGTCCAGAATGACGAAGAGCGGCTCACCCAGCCGCGGCGACCAGCGGAGCGACCAGGCCGTCCACTCCGTCGCGCACCACAGTGCCGTGAGGACAACAGCCAAGACGAGGAGGATCTGCCAGAAGAGGTTCGTGCCATGTTTCATGACACAGAACCTGACCAATCAGCCCCTCAGTCTCCAGAGAGGAAATTGGGGGAAATATGTGGGGTATTCTGAAGGTTTGGGAACAGCCAAGTGGCGAGCGGGAAGTTCCGGGAAGAATCCGCCGGCGGAATTATCTTCCATTCCAACATCGAGTAGCTGCCGTTACATTACTCCACCTCGCTTTTTAACCCAGGTGCTCATGCATCAAGTATGGATGTGCCGTAGGAATTATCTACCACAGAGAGCCAGCAGCTCTCAGCCGATCTGCGGAAAACATAGGTCGCCCTCCGAACGATAGGTTTGTCTTGTCCTTCGACATCAAGAAGCGTTTCCATGATGACCAGCGCAGTATCTGCACCTTCGATCACCTCAATCCGTCCCTGCCTGACCTTCAGTTGATTTTTGAGGTGCTCCGCAATGGCCTCAAAAGCTGTTCGCATCTGATCTTTGTCGGTTGCGTTCATTCCTGGCTTTACGACCAACGTCGCATCTTCGGCATAGAATTCCATCAAGCTATCGAAGTCCATCTGCGGTGATGGCCTTATCTGCGGCTTTGATCATCGTCTTCAGTTCATGATCGGACATGTTCGTCCCCTTGCAGCCCCGGAGACAGAACAGAGAAACCCGCCTCTAGAGCGGGTTTCTCTCACTGGACGACTAGCGTGCGCTCCCGTCAATCAATGATGAGCGAGAATAATCGAAAGACTAGATTTGAAACGCTTGCCCATGCCTGGCATGCGAGCGGCAGAGCTTCAATCGACTTCTCTGAGTTTGCTTCGTCTGCAAAGCGGTCAGTCGACAATTGTGAGCAACATAACCGATTTTCACTCTCATCCAGCGGCGCCCAAATGTCGTTGCCTCGGGCATAGACCGAGACTCGGCGAGACTCCACTGGTTCGATCTGATTTGTCAGAACTATGTGTCCGCTTAAATAGGCGGACGCTTATCGACCGCCACATCGCAACACATTCACGATCTCCGCGCGTGTCGCAAAGGCACCCAGACCGAACGCTTCCCTAGCAAGAGGGGCATGACTTGGAAGATCGGATGTTCTGGTCGTCGGCTTTGCTTATGGCTTAGCTTCGTCTTCGGAATCAGCTGAAATGGGGTCTGTAGGCGGTGACTTCGGTGCAGGAAGTTGAAACTGAGTTCTAAGTTTTGCCGCCCAATCGACAGCCATCATTTCGCCGGAATCTTCGAGAGCGGAGATAGCGTTTACTACTTGGTCCTTGGTCTGTGACGACGACTTGCTAAGGGCTTTCGAAAGGTCCTTTGCCTGCGCTTGCAGAAATCCTCGGGCGGAATCCGATCTGCTCTCAATAAGGGGAAGAACCAGCTTTTCGAATAGCCGGTCAGTAGATTTGGAGAAATCCAACGTCATCGCAAAATCATGGAAGATGCGGAAAAAATCTTGGGCTCCTTGCGAGGTGACGACGCACTCCTCCAATGAGGTGACGAAATCGTCTCTGACTCTTTGTCTCGATGCAGGGGCGATCTCCATCGGAACGTGACTGAAAAGCTTTTCTGAGACTTTGACGCTCACTTCCCCTTCAAGTACACCTGTCAAAAATGACAGCAATGCCGGGCGAAGTGACGAAACGGGAATATCGAACCCGTTTTCTTGCACTTGGAAGGCTAAATGACCCAAGGCAACTTCATCATTGTTCAGCACATTTTTCCATGACGATTCGTCCAGATTGGAAAAATACTTTCGGATTTCTTCGGATATCGGATTCCACCCACCCACTTCAAAATCTTTGGCATCGTGAAGCAGCGAAACAGGAATGAGAAGTATTTTTACATCCCTATGCTGATCGATGATTTCCCCAGCTGAATCCGCCAGACGCGATAGGAGTTTTTTGCGGTCGTTGTCAGATAGAATGTCGGCAAGGGAAGGGTAAAGCTGTACGATTTTTTCAATGTCAAAGGTGACGGCATCGTCCGACATCAAGGCGGTCAAAAAGGTCTTCGTGTATATGCCGGAATTTCCTTCGCGTGAAGTTTCTTCTGCCCAGCGTGTTATCAGTCCGGTGGTGACTACACGTTTAGAAATACAGCCTATGTATTCTTCATCTGTAGCGAGCTCTCCGCTTGCTTTATCAAGCGATGCCCATGCTGCGGCAAGATCACCCATCTCGTGGGGGTTGGGTCTGTTACTCCTAATTTGTTCAGAGGTACGAGTTAGCGTCATTAAGAAATGGTAGAGCGCCGCAGTCTTGCTTTTTCCTTTCTGCTCAGCCTGATGGCGATGCCATGCCAATGTTCCATCGTCACAAAGCGATCCGATTAAGCCGTCCGTCTCAGGATATTTATCCCTAAGTGCGAGGAGTAGTTCCGCGTAGCGCTCGAGATACAGTGAAGGATCGGGCTTGGTGCGGAGCTCTTGCGCAATTGCTTCTCCAATCTGTTTCGTGGCATCAATCGTTATGGCGGGCGATTTCGCAGAAACAATTCGAGTAATGGCTCCGGGGAGTTTGACAGATAGATTCACTGCTCCCTTGTCCAAACCCGGCTGATCCACGTCGGCTTTGAAGTCACTGAATTCGATAAGTTCCGAGTCTGCCGTCCCAAGCAGCACTCCCAGCATGAACTCAGTCATTTGTTTTGGCGGTTTGGGGAACTCGACTGCAGCAACAAATTCCTGTAATTCAGCTTTCGTGAGGCGTGTATTCAGTTCTTCGACAAACACGTCAAAGAGTTCAAACCATTCTGTGCCATGTTGCTGCTTCAAATCATCGCCGCTCGGAAAGTTGGACGTGCTCCACTTGGTAAGAAGACGAGCGGTCTCCTTGGGATTGTCGTTCGAGGGCTCCCCAATGAAGTGTGCCAACCCTTGATAGCTATCGAATTTACCCGGCTCCGCTTGTCTGAGGTCTTCCAACGAAATGCGCAGTTCTCGCCAGCAAAGCCTTATGGCTTCAGATTCTTGATTGAGCGAACGAAGCGCAGTTGCGACATTTGCTAACCGGTCAACATTGTCCCGACTCCAGGAACCTGAAATGGACCGGACTTGAGATACGACCGCATTGTTGAAAATGGCTGTCTTTGCATATTCATCGAGTTGCCCGACGTCAGCAATTTCCAATGCTTTTCGGATGCTCGGGCCGAGTAATACCTGTGCTGCCTTGTCGAGATCTACATTGAAAACAAGAGCAGAAAGATGTTTTTGCCAGTCTGTTTGGTCGACAATCCGGACATAGGAGCTCGGGATGGAATCTGGCCGAATGAGTGATTGAGGATTGCTCTCAATTCCTGTGCGAAACAAGCTGTAAAGCGCAAGGCTCTCAATGGGTATCGCACCTTTCCATTGGTTCCATAATGTACCAATGGAATTTATGAATGAGATAATTTGGCGAGGCGTGGGATACTTATTTGACCCACGGCATTGTTCGTCGAAAAGTGCAAATAGCTTGTATCGCGCTGAGGCCGACACTGACCGCTTGGTCTGTTCTTCACCGCCAAATAGCTCATTGAGCTTGGAGTAGAAAAATCCTTCCCAATCCGTTGAGACGGGCGGTGAAACTCCGATAGTTATATCAAATGTCTTCGCGATTAGTTCTGCTGCTGGCGCACTTCGATGTTCGATATCTGGTTGATGTGACACCAGTCCGTCAGCATTTTCCGAGAATGTAACAGGAGCAAATTTTGTTGTGGCCTGAGCGACCAAATCTGCGTCGTAGGGCACAATGGCCGTCACTGACGTTTCCTGCTTGCATCCATATGGGCTCGAAATGGCAAAAACTGATCGCAGTTCAGCCCATATACCAACAATCCTTTCCGCAGGTAGTCGATCAATATTGTCAAATACAATAACGATACGGTTGTCTTTGGACTGAGCCTTCTCAAGGATGTCGCGGAAAATTTTCTGAAACTCGAGTGAGGAAGGATCCTCTTCGCGTATGTTCTGCTTTTCAGTACGATCTTCAACCTGATTCCTGAATATGGAGATAGTCGAAGAAGCGGCTTGCCCCCAGGTCTTTTGCTGGAAGAGTTTTGCAATGACGAACCGCAGAATAAGTAGTCCGTAAATCGCAATCGAAATGTATGCCGCAACCTTCCAGCCGACAGGTGGAACTGGGAGTGTCAGAAATTTTGTGCCGGGGTCATAGTGATGGAAAGAAAGGACGCATCACATGGCAATCGAGAAAGAACTCCTGGACCAGCTGCTTTCAGGACGTGATCCTGAGGAGATTTTTTCAAAGGATGGTCTCCTGGATGATCTGAAGAAGGCGCTGTCGGAGCGCATTCTGAACGCGGAGCTGGACGAGCATCTTGGCGAGGAGCGCTCTGAGGGGCGGGTCAACCGGCGCAATGGCGTATCGAAGAAGACGGTTTTGACGGGCACTTCGAAGGTGACCCTGGACATTCCGCGCGACCGGTCGGGCACCTTCGATCCGAAGCTGATCGCCCGGTATCAGCGCCGGTTTCCTGATTTCGACGAGAAGATCATCTCAATGTACGCGCGCGGCATGAGCGTGCGCGAGATCCGGGGCCATCTGGAGGAACTATACGGGATCGACGTCTCTGCCGACCTGATCTCGACGATCACCGATGCGGTTCTGGAGGCTGTCGCCGAATGGCAGAACCGCCCGCTCGATGCCTGCTATCCCCTGGTCTTTTTCGACGCGATCCGGGTCAAGATCCGGGATGAAGGCTTTGTGCGCAGCAAGGCGGTTTACATCGCGCTCGGTATCCTGCCGGACGGAACCAAGGAAATCCTCGGCATCTGGATCGAGCAGACCGAGGGGGCAAAGTTCTGGCTCAGGGTCATGAACGAGCTGAAAAATCGGGGTGTCGGCGATATCCTGATTGCCGTCGTCGACGGGCTGAAGGGCTTCCCCGAGGCCATCAATGCAGTCTTTCCGCAAACTGTCGTGCAAACCTGCATCGTTCACCTGATCAGGAACTCGATGGGCTTTGCATCCTGGAAAGACCGCAAGGCCATCGCCCAGTCCCTGCGGGGTGTGTATCGCGCCACAAATGCAGAGGCAGGCCTGGTCGCCCTGGAAGCCTTCGAAGAAGGGCCCTGGGGGCAGAAATACCCTGCCATTGCGCAAAGCTGGCGACGCCATTGGGAACAGGTGATCCCGTTCTTTGCCTTCAGTGAGCCGATCCGCCGGATCATTTATACGACCAATGCGATCGAGGCACTGAACTCAAAGCTCCGGCGCGCTGTTCGCACGCGCGGTCACTTCCCGAGTGACGAGGCGGCCATGAAGCTGCTATACTTAGTCCTCAATCACGCTGCCCAGGAATGGAAACGGGCCCCGCGTGAATGGTTCGAGGCAAAGACCCAGTTCGCTGTCATCTTCGGTGACAGGTTCGTGGTCTGATAATGAAAAAGGCCACGAGCACAAAATTTAGGACAGTCCCGTGGAACTTTCGCATTCACCGCCGCAGAAAACGCAATCGGACTTAGCCACGTCACGATAACAGGAAACATTGGTGCCAAAAGTAAGAGTACCGCACCCGTCAGGGAGAACCTTCGTTCAACATCGTACCGGACAGTCTTTACGCGGTCTCGTATCCGATCCTGAAAATCCGACACATCTTGTTTCGACAACAGAGTCTTACTGCTATTATTCTTTCGCCGAGCACTGGCCCACTGCAATAGTTCTTCAAGAAATGATCGTTTGAACACGTCCGATTGGTGTGCCCATAAATCATAGCACATAAGGTGGTGCGTTAGTCCCTTCGTATTGGACGCTTCCAGTTCTGTTTCCGCGAATCTGATGACAGTTGACTTGCCGGCGCCCCATTTTCCTTCCAATCCGATCGCACCATCGCGATTGGCCATTTGTTTGACTGCGGCCGCCAGAGCAGTTGCAGACCGACGATGCCCATTGCCTTCAAAGCCATCTTCCTCTGCAGGAGAGTCATGCAGAATGATCGCCTCCGGCAGGTTTGAAGCCACCTCTTGATCTTGATCGCTTTTCATCACTTATGTTTGCCCTGCTTGCAAATTGTCAGCCTAATTGTTGCCGTTATGTTCCAGTTCGGTGGCGGGCTCAACCCATTGTTGCAAAACATCCCCAAGAATGGTGAACGCTGAATCGGGATATGAATCAGAAATGCAGCCTGGAGCCTGTCAGCCATAGAGTGAAACCAGCCCGCCCCGGTCCAGAAGATGCTCTGCTCCCAATAAACTGGATCGTTTTCGGTTAGAGTTTCCGGTATTCTTGACCCAGGCTGGGCGGAGACGACACGATGCGAGCATCGAAGTTCACGGACGCGCAAAAGGCGTTCATCATCAAGCAGGGTGAAGCCGGGATTCCGGTGGCAGAGATCTGTCGAAAGGCGGGGATCAGCCAGGCGACCTACTTCAACTGGAAGAAGCGCTATGGCGGTCTGATGCCGTCGGAGATGCGGCGGCTGAAAGAGCTGGAAGACGAGAATGCACGTCTGAAGCGGATTGTCGCCGACTTGTCCCTCGACAAGGAGATGCTGCAGGACGTCCTGAAACGAAAGACGTAAGGCCTGGTCGCAAGCGGGAGCTTGTCAAAGAGGCGGTTCAGGAATGGGGCATGTCGATCCGGAGGGCCTGCAGCAACCTGCTGCTCGACACGTCCACCTTCCACTACCGCTCTCGGCGACCCGATCAGGCCGCGTTGAAAGAGCGCATCAAGGATATCTGCGAGACACGCGTGCGGTACGGATACAGGCGCGTCCACGTCATGCTGAGACGGGAGGGATGGTTTGTGAACCAGAAGAAAGTTCGAAGACTTTACAACGAATTGGGCCTGCAACTGAGAAACAAACACCCGAAGCGAAAGGTCAGGGCCAAGCTCATCCGGGACCGAAAAGAGGCTGTATCGCCACTGGAAGTCTGGGCGATGGATTTTGTTCATGACCAGCTCGCGACCGGTCGTAAGTTCCGCATCCTGACGGTCGTCGACACATGGTCCAAGTATGTTCCTGCCATCGACGCGAGATACAGCTATCGCGGCGAAGATGTCGTTCAGACGATGGAGCGGATCTGCGCTCAGACTGGTTATCCAAAGATGATCCGCGTGGACCAGGGCTCGGAGTTCATCTCTCGCGATCTCGACCTTTGGGCCTACGCGAACGGCGTCACACTGGACTTCTCAAGGCCGGGAAAGCCGACGGATAACGCGTTTATAGAAGCGTTCAATGGTCGATTACGTGCCGAATGCCTGTCTGCAAACTGGTTCATGAGCCTGTCAGATGCGCGCGAAAAGCTGGAGTGTTGGCGTGGAGACTACAATACGGTAAGACCTCATAGCGCGATCGGAAACAAACCCCCGGCCGCACTGATCAATCACGCAGGCGTAACCAGTCCGCCATCGTGAAAAGGCCGGAAAACTCTAACCGGCAGTGGTCCAGACATGGGTCTCAGAGTAAAGAGCGAAAAACTCCAGCCCCGAATGAGGGCACGTTGGGGAGCAGTCCAACTGCGATTTCCGCTCTGACGTGAGATTCTTGATAATTAAATGCGAGCAAGTCGGTATCGGATTAAGTACGTGTTGCGATTCTTGCCGCGGTGCGAATATCTTCCACTTTTACATTTCGGGAAAGGAGTGATTGTCGCATTTCGTCGAATATCGGGGCGTCGCCCTTCTTATCGCTCAGTGTAAGGACTGCAGTAAATGGAACCCCTTCGTCGGGAAAGGCTTCGCCCGCACGTGTTAGGTAATTGATCTTCATCCGCCAACTTGATGACTTGCCTCTACCCTTGGGTATGTGGAGCTTCCAAGCCTTTACGGGACTCCATTTTAGAACGTGTTCAATTTGCTTTGCCTCAAACATCGGGTCATCATCAGTTTTTCCTGGTAGATAGATAGGTTCCATTTGTCCCTTCCAGCTGACGGTTCCATCTGAGGTAATTTGTTCTTGCTGGAGGCTCGCAGATAAATCAACTCGAACAAATTCCGCGCCGTACCGGCGGTCTAACGGGGGTGTGGAAACTAATGTTAAGGCCGCATCTCCGCGACACTTTCCGCTAGGCCCTACCAGTGAAGCCGGCCACGTGAAATCAAACACGACTTGTTGCTCACGCATAAGGCGGCTTGCGAACACTAATGTGATTTGGTTTTCTTGGCCTTCCAGAATGGTATGAGAATCAGCCGGGATGCCAAATCCAACAAGGTCGCGAGCTACTGTTGCAAGTGATTTGTGATTGAGAATTTGCGGAAGTTGGGCACTATGAAGAAGCAAAGCCACAAGTGTTTCACGGGAGACATCTCCTTCAATCTGGTGGTCAAGCAGTGCTAACGTCTTAGCGACTTGCGGCGCTGCGTAACTTGTACCGCATCCCGTCGTCAGGGAGCCGTC
Organism: Hyphomonas sp. BRH_c22; assembly: GCF_000961795.1. GTDB lineage: Bacteria > Pseudomonadota > Alphaproteobacteria > Caulobacterales > Hyphomonadaceae > Hyphomonas. Next base: position 9,567 of record NZ_LADU01000076.1, on the reverse strand, counting down.
TGGTAGGAGAGATCGTAAGCCCAGCCCGTTGATCGGGCACGACGTTCCTGATCCACCTACTTGCGCAACGTCAGGCTTCACTGCGGCTCTTATTCCTGGACCTCTTCTTGAGTATCTTGCGGGCGCGCCCGCTACGACGTTAGTTAAATGTGGTGGGTTAACCGCGGCGACCGTAACCGACCGGACGGACTCGGCGGGAACCCAAATCCCGTCGTTTCTAGAAGTTGCTAGATCGGCGAGGGCGATTTCGCGATCGATATTCCATTCAGGGCGAGTGTCAGGATCATCTGCATTCCCTGCCGAGATTACGAACAGAACATCATTGTCTTCGGATACCTGATCGATCTTTTCTGCAATGAGGCTGTAAGAGTCTAGTGCAACCGGATTTTCTACGTTCAGGCTCAGATTGAAAATCCGCACCCCGTGTTTTGCTTTGGCGTCTGCCACAGCCATTTCGATTTCGTCGAAGAACTCCAATGCGCCGTTTGGATAGTAGGTTTGGAATGCATCAGCGACATGCTCGCTTGGCAGAACGCGTATGTCGACGATTTCTGCGCCATCGTCCTCGACGCAGATCGTGTTCGAATTCGCAGATTTACCCGCAATGACAATGCCGCCAATAAATGTGCCGTGTTCTACGTCTGTGTCTTCGTCGGCCAATGTATCCCAGCGATCCAAGACCCAGTCACTGAGGCAATCCGCGACCCCCCCGTCAACGATTCCGATTCTTGGGTATTTTTGGCCGATTATTCTTTCGGGCATGAAGAAAAGCTGAGTTTGAGAAAGTCCCTGTCTTCGGATAGGACCATGAACTGATGGTGTGTCTGTACGACGAACTATAGGTGGGAGCGCAATTGACCGCACCAGCGGATGGTTGTCCAAGAACTTCAATAACATCGCATGTTTTGATATATCTTGGCTAATATCACCAGCTGCCCGGGCTGTTCTCGACTGCGATACGGATGAAAGAAAGGCGAGCGTTGGGCCGGCATCTTGGTTGGAAAGCCGAATGCCAACGTTGGATGCTCGAGGTCTGGCTGAATCTAGTCGGCTCGCCACCAATCCGCTGAACTGTGGCATTGATAATCCAGAGACAAAAGATTGATAAAGTTGCTGTTCATCTCGTGGCAAACTATCCCACAATGGGCGGGCTGGAGGATACTCAAAGAGTTCTACGATGTAGCTTCCGCCTGTTCGTTTGTCCGCCAGCCAGATTACAGCAGTTTCAACGTCGAACTTACGTCGATCAGTGCTCGAATATAGGGAAACTTTTTCGATCGCTCCAACTTCACTGCGAAGGCGTGAGGGAGCAGGGATGACTTTTTGCTTTTCTTCGTCAAACTTACTTTGTCCGATGTCTTCGGCATCGTTTACCAGCGAAGCAATCGTTCGCAGAGCTGCTGGTCTTGCCTTGACTAGAATAGTCCCTAAATCCTGTCCCCCGATTGTTGGGCACAGAGTGGGTGTAAACAGTTTCTGGATGGGCCGATGGCCTTTGGCCAAAGCTCGACGGCGCAGCTCAACTTTGACTATTCCAACTGAACCGGCATCCTGGCGCGAAATCGAATCAGATATAGAGTTAATCTGTGCGCGTAATATGCTCTTGTGCCTTTTGAATCCTGCATCGTTGTTCCAATAGAAATCAGTCGACGGGCCTCCTCCGCCGCGGTCTCGATCAGTCTGAAAATCTCTGTCATTGAGGATGATTTGGATCGGCCTAGACAATTTCTAATTCGTCTCCTGTGTCCAACTTCTGTAATTGGCGACTGATCGTTGATTTGTCTCGACCAACCATTTCCCCCAATTCGTCGTTGGAAAGGCGCAGGGTACTTTCAGTCTTGAGGGCCTTCAGCATCTGTGGGGTGCCCGAGAAGAGCAGTTCACGTCTTTCACCGCTTATACGTGCACTGTTGAGAGTCGCGAAACGCTGAAGCATTTCAATTAAGGGGATCGGTTCACCTGCGCTGAGCGCAATAGATTTCTTGTACGTGCGAACCAGCGTTTCAATTTCGGCTCCAGTTGCTCCTTCGGTGAACCACGCAATGAGTCTAAGATGAGAATCGGGAACTGCGAGCGGAGTAATAAATCTGCTTGCAATACGCTTTCGGACTTCGAAAGATGGAGAAGGTACCTCCAATTGAATTTCAAACCGCCGCCAAATAGCAGGGTCTAGCAAATTGGGATGATTGGTTATTCCAACCGTAAGTCCGCGATTACCTCGAATGTCTAGATTTTGAAGGAGAGCGTTCACGACGCGCTTGATCTCACCCACTTCCTGAGGGTCATCTCTCAGTTTCGCAATGGAATCAAATTCGTCCAGAAGCAGAACGCATTGGTACCGGTTTGCGAATGTGAAGAGGTTGCCGATGTTTCGAGCCGTCGTTCCAAGGAAAGAGGATATCAGCCCATCAATGCGGGCGACGACTATTGGCAGGCCTAGCGTCTTCGCGAACGACTTCGCGAGTTCCGTTTTGCCGGTTCCAGGTGCTCCATATAAAAGACAAGTCTGGGCAGGCTGAATATCAACGGCCTGCAGTTCCTTCCAGTGCGCCCACTCTTCGATAGTTGTATCTATCGCCAATTGGATATGCTCAGAGAAAATAGGGGCGCAATTCGTAATGTCCTCTGCAAAGATGATCTCTGCTAGAGCTGCTGACGTCTCGCGATCGACCGGAGGTTTGACAGAGCGTGTCATCGGCTCGCCGGCTCCGGCAGAAAACGAGCGAGAAACTTTAGTGGGCAGGATTTCAACCGTCTTATCCACGCGCGACAGCAATTGAGCGAGGCGAGCTGCCTCCCTTGTATTGCCGTCAGCAGCTAATTCGTCCCGCAGTCGCTCGACCTGCTTGCGCAATGCCGGTGTCGGGCTCGCGAGAGCCGAGCGACATAGGGCATGGATTATTGTGAAGTGCTCCATCATGTTCTCCTGATGCGAGGATGATGTATTTCGATGCATTATACAATCAAAAAGATGCAATATTTTGCTTAATGATGCATTAATTTTCTCGATCGGTGTGTTTCCTGTTATAGCCGTGTCCCAATCCAAACTGTGTCGGGCCCGTTGGTGATGACGTTCATGAGCAGTGAGCGGGTGGCATGCTCCAGCATGTCGCTTTTGCGGGCCACGCGGTATGATGTAGAATTCAGCGGTCATCTAACGGGTGATATGTTGTATTGCCGTATCGTCTGGGCGGGGCACCACTCGGTGGCGCAAGGCTGCATCTGCCCCCCCTTCCAATATTAGTCTCCAATCCCACGCCCCAACGCCCACGAAATCCGCCCCCCGCGCACAACACCCGACACCGCCATCCCGCGCCGCTGTTCCAGCACCTGCCGCCACGGCACAATCGTAAAATCCCGCTGACGCTCAATGACCGCAAACTTACCGCTCACCCGCGTCACTGGCTCGCGGTAAGTCCCGTCGACATGACCTCGCTCCGGTGCCGGCGAATACGGCTTACCGATCTCTTTGCTTAATATTCTTCCCGCCTGCGCAAGATCGCGCTTCAGCAGCTCTGTTTTCTGTGTCGCAGACAAGCCAATGCCAGCCTCAGCCTTTAGTCCAATCCCCGCCAAGAAGGCCCGCCTCTTCATCTTCGCCTCAGCCACGTCTTTCCCGTATCCGCGCGGCACGCCTGAAGGGGCAGGGGCCTCGTCCAACCAAGTCACACCCAGCGCCGTTTCCTGCTCTCTCAGGCCCAGCTCCGAGCGAACCAACACCTGCGCCGCCCGGAACCGCGCTTGTACCCGCTCATACGCTCTCGCGCGGTCCAGATAGTCCGGCGGAATTTTCCAGTCCGCATCGGCGGTCCGCTCGACATGACCGGAGCGCCGCAATGCTTCCAGCCTTCGCACGTGGGCCTCAACAAATTCCGGACTGGATCGCGGATTATCGGCCTGGTGGAGGCTGGCAGAATATGTGCCGCCATTCGCTCGCGCGATCCGCTCGATCGTGATGTCAGATGGCTTCGGTTCAAGGTTCGGCGGAGATACGGTGACGATCGCCCCGCGTTTCACTTCCTCGACTTCTCCCGCGGCACCCAGCTCCACAAACACCGCGCGTCCATCCAGACCGTCGATGACCGCATAGGCGCGATCATGCGCTTCACCCGTCAGACCCGTCTGCAAGACAGCACCCGTCACGCTCCGACCGTCCGGATCAGACTTGTCAAAAATCACATCGGTATCGAAACGTCGGTCGCTGCGCCCGGCGAGCGCGCGGTTCATCGTCTTGATGATGTCGTGGCGCTCGGCAAGCCCCCGCAGAACCTCGCGGAAATTCTCCCGCATCTGCCAGCGTCCCGCACCGAGCTTCTGCGCAAGTCCGAGCCGCTCCAGCGTTCTCAAACGTGCAGCATGCAAAGTACGATACTGTGAGGGACTATCCTTCAATCGGAACTCGTGTTCGGGGCTGACTTGCCGCGCGATGAAGTGGTCGATCTTTGTGACGCGTTCGGCAGCGATATCCGACTGAAGTTTGCGCTCCTGCTCGAGCCGGGTTTCCGGGCCAAGCTCAAGTGTCACCAGGTCCTCGGCGCGTTCCCGGATCCCATGCGAAATATACGTCCGCGGCATGACAAGATCAGAGCCATCCTCGCGCCGTCCCCGGATGACCAGATGCGCATGCGGCCGACCCGTATCATGGTGCACCGCGCCCACCCATTCGAGCCGCGTACCAAGGTCAGTTTCCATCTGCGAAACCAGGTCACGAACGAAGGGTTTGAGGTCCGCCATTTCGGCGCCGTCTTCGGGCGAGACGATGAACCGGAAATGATGCCGGTCATCGGTGATGGATTTGACCAGATCGGACGCGTTTGCATCCTCGCTCATGGCGTCAAAAAGCTTCCCGCGATCCTTCTCCTCAAGCGCGGCGTCTCTTCGGATGTATCCGATATGCGCGGCAAGTGCTGCCACGCTCGAAGCCGACATGCGCACAATGCGCGCCTTGACGATCACGCGCCTCTGGCCGTCTCGTGGACCGAGACGCGGCCGGGCGGGCAGGGCGGTCCGGCGAACACCGCCAGCCGAAGACAGCGCCTTCGTCATCCGCGTCAAGTAGGTCTTTGCCCGCCCCCCTGATCCGGTGGAGCGAATCCTGCCAGGTCTGGGGGTGAAGGGATTGTCCGGCGGCGTACTCATTCTGGCTCATCCGGTGGGAAACAGGCCAGATTAAGGGCATGGAACCATGCTAATCTGTTGTCGTTATTGAGGTCTCCATCAGACCACAGAGCTGCGTGCCTGTCTGTGGAACCATAAAAATCGATGTGCAGACAAGGGACTGGCCCCTGATTGGCTCCATGAGGTTTTATCTTGCATTCCGATCTTCCCTCGAATTCCTCACTGAACGCCTCGCTATGCTGCTCCAGAACATCCCCCATCCACACGGCACTACCGATAATGTCGCTCTCCCGAACGGGCCCGAAATACCGCCCGTCAAAGGAGTCCGGTGTACGATCAGAAAGGAGCAGCATCTCATTTGGCTGAAGCTGCCTGCAGGCCGTCCAGGGAGACGGCAGGGCGCGTCCCCTGTTATCAGCGGATAGCAAGCGAACAGTTGGTGTGCCGTTGATGAATAAGACACCGTCGACCGCACAAACCATATCCCCTTCGAGCGCCCGGACGGTCTTGATGACGGGGATGCCCGACGCAAGATAGCGCCTCTGGATCGCGAGTTTGGACGCCGTTTCCGGCAGGTTCGAAACAACCAGATCACCCCGCGAAATAACCTCCATAGGTTCAACACGGTACCACCCAAGCGGAGCACTTTGGCTCGGATTATAAAGCAGGAGCGGCGGTAAAACCCCGGTCGCCGGAACGCCAATCAATACCACTCCGATCACAGAAATGCCGCTCCAAAATACTGCGCGAAGCCTCATGAATTGCCCCACCCATAGTTCGAAAACTGCGGCAGAATTTCGATCGAGATTGTCATGAAATCGATCCTTCGTGTGTCGAATTCACCCGCCATTGTTTGATCCTCGCGAGCAATTCCACACCTTCGAATACGCATTCAGATCATCGACATGATAGACGACCGTGCCGCCATGTTTCCGGTATTGTGGTCCATTGTTCGACCAGCGCCAGTTCTCCATCGTGCGTACCGTGATGCGCAGATAGGCAGCCGCCTCTTTCGTCGTCAGGAAAGGACTTGGACGTCCTTTTACCTCGTTCATTCCCCGTGCCCCGTCTTGCCGGACACAGATCAATGTGGCGGCTTCAACAGGTTCGAGAAATCAAAAGAAGATTCTAATTGGGAGTCACGAAGATATTCGGCTTCGCGGCGATACCCTGCTTAACCATGCGCAGAGCGCATGCCTTCGGGAGGGTATATATGCCCATCAATCGAGCGATAAAAACATGCCAGAAGCCGCCCCGGAATGATCTCCGGAGCGGCCAGTTTGGCGATACGCGTGGACCCTAGTCCCTTGGATTCCAGAGGATTACGTGGCGGCCTTTCTTGCCCTTGACCGGTGCGAGGTTTGCGTAGATGCGGCGCGGGCCGATTTGCGGATCTGCGAGGGTCAGGGAGACGTATTCGCGGCCGGACGATTTGGCCTTGCGCATCCAACCACCGCCGATTTCGGTCGAGGTCTCGCCGGCGAAGATACGGTAGTCCGGCTGGGCTTCTTCGGCTTTTTCCGCGTTCTTTTCGATGCGGATAGTGGCGCTGAGGTTCATCATTGCGAGGGCGCCTTCGAAGCCGGATTTGGTTTCGCTGACATATCCGAGTGCGTTTGCCATGGGGGTCTCCTTTTCGTTTCCGTGGCTGTCTTCGAGGGACACCATGTCCCCGTCGACGCCGGACCGAAAGGGCGATGCGGGGCGGGCCTGAACCTGCAAGGGCGCAGCAGAGCGGAGCACCGGAAAGGCCAAGCGAATTTGTCTCGCGAGGAGCCGCAAAGCGGCGGGGAAATTCGTGGGACTGACCGGTTTCAGGAGCGTTTTGCGTCGTCCAGGTCACACGGCAATAGACGGGAACATTGTGTCTTTCGGGGCAAGCGGAAGGGCGGAACAGGCCGCTTTGGCAATCGTACCCGGAGGCCAGAGGAACCCCACAGACGGGCGCATATTATAAGGGCGCACGTGCCATGATCTGCCCCGCGCGCGTCCACTGCCATCCGGTAGAAGCATGAGGAAAAGCCGCCCGGCATACTGCCGGACGGCTTCCGCTTTCACGAACAAGGGAGACCGCAAACTGTCAGGCGGCGTCCTGAGCTGCGGCAGGCTGGTCTTCGGGTGAAACTTCCTCTTCATCTGACGTGAACAGGCGGGCGATCCGGGCCCATGCATCTGCTGGCGGCGACCCCGCAGCCTCGACAAGGCGTCTCGGCGGCACCTGCATCCAGCCGGGACGCCAGCCCGGATTGGCCTCGCACCCTTCGCCTGCGATCCGGTTCCAGATCAGGTCCTTCTGGGCTTTGCCCGTGTCGGTTAGGGCCGCTTTCGCCGTGGAGGGTGATGCGATGTCTGCGACCATGGCATTGATGGCGCGCTTGTCGCGGACGAGGTCAAGGAAGACAGGTGTCGGCTTCCAGTAGGCGGCCATGTCTGTCTCGGTCGCGACAGCGACGGCTTCAACGATTGCACCGCCCGCTTCCAGAGTGTCAGCCATCACAAGGGCGAGGACGCTCAGGGCCTCTGTGTCGTCCATTCCGAGCAGCGCTGCAAAGACTTCGCTGAGGTGATAGTCATCGCCATTCGCACGCAGGGATGCCAGCCCATGGGCTTCGAACAGGCTGCGGACATGATCTCCGGCCGCGTTCATCTCGGCTGTGGCGCGGGAGCCATCCACGCTCGCCTGAATGTCTTCCTTTCGGGCGAGGAAGTCGTGCCGCCTGACGGTCCATAGGGAGGACCCGACCATGGCGTGAGCGATCATCAGCCGGAGAGCGATTCCAGGGTGACCCAGTAATGTGGCGCGCGCCGCGCCATGGCGGTGAAGGCCGATATATTGTGCGAGCGGTCCTGACATTTCAGGCTTGGTATCGGCAGCTTTCTCATCGCTGTCCGGTCTTGCGCGCGTCTCAAGTTTGCGGGCTTCGGCTTGGGTGATGTAGCCCTCATGGAAGGTCACCGTGCCATCATGCCGGACTTCGACAATGACCTTGCCGCCCTTGGTGCGCGGGCGCTTCACATGCTCCCAGCTGGCAAAATACTTGCCGCGTTCGAGAACCTGCACGTCGCACCATCCGGCGGCGATATAGGTCTCGATTCTCGCCGCAAGTGCTGCCGATTGGGCTTTCCAGAACGCGTCGGCATCGGCGAACACACCTATCTCACCGAAGAGGTCAGCCGCCACTTTGCCTTCATAGGTGGCCAGATCAAACAGTGCCTTGTCGGTGGTGATCGTGGCCCCGCCCGTGATCCATGCCTTGCAGGCGCGGCCCATCGGCGCGCGCTCCGTTTCGCTCCTGAACAGGGCAAGCCAGTCTGCCTGCTGGTCCTTGGTGGCGAGGGTGAGGGCGCGGATCGTCTCCGGGTCGATCTCGTCCTTCGCATAGAGCGAACGGATCGGGCCGGAGAGATTGGCGAGCGCGAGAATGCGCCGGACTTTCAGGTCCGTGACTCCGAAATGCCCGGCAATCTCATCCACCGTCCGGCCTGTCTGGGCCAGTTTCCCGAACGCGTTGTACTGCTCCATTTCCGTGGCGGGCAGGCGGGCGACATTCTCGATGAGCGAGGCTTCGACGGCGGCTGCGTCGTCGTCTGCTTCCATGATCGCGCACGGGACCGCGATCGACTTGCCGGTCTCCGCTGCAATGACTTGCAGGGCATGGAAGCGCCGCCGCCCGGCGACAACGCCATAGCCATCACCTTCGGGGCGGACAAGAAGCGTCTGGCGGATACCCTTCTCCCGGATCGACGGCAGGATGTCTGAAACGTCAGGCGCCTTGCGTCCATGCCGCATGTTGAGCTTGCTGATATGGAGTTGCTCGATGGGGATCGTTTTCAGTACGGGCTGTGCCATGGGATTGTCCTCCTGTGCTGGCGGGTAAAGCGAAAGACCAAGCGCCCAAGCCGGGCCTTTCCAGTTGATCGGGGTGAAGGGGAAACCTTCTTCGTCGCGCACCGCGTGCCTGTCGGTTTCGCCCCAGTCATAGTCATTCAGGGTAATCAGCGGCGCGCGGCCATCGACCCAGATTTCGACGACGCGGGACGCCTCCACGACGAGTGTCAGGCGCGGGCGTGGACCGAGAATATGCTCCAGTGCGCTCATCCGCGTGACGCCTGTGCAGGCGCAGACGCCATCAGCCGCGTCAGGGCTGCGCGGCCCGCTGCCAAGGCGTCCGGGAGCAATTCGCCCGCGACTTCACTCAGATAGGCGTTGTCCGATCCCGGATAGTTGGCCTCTATACCCCAGAGGCTGGCGGCATTCTCGTCCAGTTCCACGCCTTCGCATTCAATGGCGAGCATGATCCCGCAATAGAACCATTCATCCTTGCGCCACGCGTCCATGACGGCTTCGGCCTCGGCCTGTGCTTTCTCCAGCCGCTCCCGGAAATTGTTTCCGGGTCCGATGAAGCCCGGATCATTGATATAGAGCGATGGCCAGAATCCGTCCTGGCG
>NZ_LADU01000102.1 GCF_000961795.1 Hyphomonas sp. BRH_c22 | reverse complement strand
GGCGATCATCGATGCCAAAAAGGACAAGCCCCACTGGGGCGCCCGCAAGATCAGGGAGCTCCTGGTGCGGCGCCTGGCAGGTGACGTGCGCATTCCCGCCCGCTCGACCATTCATGCTGTCCTTGACCGCTACGGCCTTGTGAAGCGGGCAGGCAAGAGGCGCCAGAGGGCATTGGGAACCTCCCTTTCATCCGGATCGGTTCCCAATGCCCTCTGGTGTGTCGACTTCAAGGGAGAGTTCCGTCTCGGTAATCAGGCCTACTGTTACCCGTTGACCGTGACCGACCATGCTTCGCGCTTCATCCTGGCCTGCGAGGCATTGGAGGGTACAAAGGAAGTGCCCGTCATTGCCGCCTTCCACACCCTGTTCCAGGAGCGTGGCCTGCCCGATGCCATACGTTCGGACAATGGCGTCCCGTTTGCCAGTCCCAACGGGCTCTACAATCTCTCGAAACTCTCTGTCTGGTGGCTCAGACTCGGCATCGCCATCGAACGCATCAAGCCCGGCCATCCGCAGCAGAATGGCCGGCATGAGCGCATGCACCTGACCCTGAAGCAGGAAACCACCCGGCCGGCCTGCGAAAATCACCTGCAACAGCAGGTGCGGTTCGATGACTTCGTCAGGGAATACAACACAGAACGTCCGCATGAAGGCCTCGCCATGGCGACCCCTGCAGAGATCTACACGCCGTCATCGCGCATCTATGACGGCCTGCCAGACATCGATTATCCCTTCCATGATCGCGAGGTCCTGATAACCGCCTGCGGCCGGATCTGCATGCATCGGAAAAAAATCAATATCTCCACCGTGCTCGCGGGTCAGCGTGTCGGCGTAAAGGAGGTCGACGACGGAATATGGCTCGTCTCCTTCATGCACTATGACCTCGGATACGTTGACCTCGAGCAGAGAACCCTGCAGACAATCGACAACCCGTTCGGAGCAAAAGTGTAACCCATCTCTCCGGTACATACTGTGACCTATGTGTCCGGGCCGGACAAATAACGCCTGGCAGGGGCAGTAGGACTCGAACCTACGACACCCGGTTTTGGAGACCGGTACTCTACCAACTGAGCTATACCCCTACAGGCGAAGCGGTGGTTTGCCCCAAATGCTTGCGGGCTGCAAGACAGAAGGTTCAGACAAACACCAAAACTGGAGCTGTTTTGCCCCTCCTTGGGCGCCAACGGAAAAGGCCGCTTCCTTCCGGAAGCGGCCTTTGTCTTTGTGTTGCTGTGTCCAGCCTACTTCTTGATGGACGAGACGACGCCGGCGCCGACGGTGCGGCCGCCTTCACGGATGGCGAAGCGCAGGCCCTGGTCCATGGCGATCGGCTGGATCAGCTCGACATCCATTTTCACATTGTCGCCCGGAAGGACCATTTCCTTGTCGGCCGGCAGGGTCACAACACCCGTCACGTCGGTCGTGCGGAAGTAGAACTGCGGACGGTAATTGGTGAAGAACGGCGTGTGACGGCCACCCTCTTCCTTGGTCAGGATGTAGGCTTCGGCTTCGAACGTCGTGTGCGGCGTGATCGAACCCGGCTTGCAGAGAACCTGGCCGCGCTCGACGCCTTCACGGTCAACACCGCGAAGCAGTGCACCGATATTGTCGCCAGCCTGGCCCTGGTCGAGCAGCTTGCGGAACATTTCAACGCCGGTACAGGTCGTCTTGACGGTCGGACGGATGCCGACAATCTCGATTTCCTCACCCACCTTGATGATGCCCTGCTCGATACGGCCGGTCACAACCGTGCCGCGGCCCGAGATCGAGAACACGTCTTCGACCGGCATCAGGAAGGGCTTGTCCAGCGGACGCTCAGGCGTCGGGATATAGTCATCCACAGCCTGCATCAGCTCGAGCACCTTGTCCTTGCCGATTTCAGGATTACGGCCCTCGACAGCGGCCAGCGCGGAGCCCGCGATGATCGGAATCTCGTCGCCCGGGAAGTCGTACGAGGACAGAAGTTCACGCACTTCCATCTCGACCAGTTCCAGAAGCTCGGCATCATCGACCTGGTCAACCTTGTTCAGGAAGACAACCATGGCCGGAACGCCAACCTGCTTGGCCAGCAGGATGTGCTCGCGCGTCTGCGGCATCGGGCCGTCAGCGGCGTTCACAACCAGGATCGCGCCGTCCATCTGCGCCGCACCGGTGATCATGTTCTTCACATAGTCAGCGTGGCCGGGGCAGTCGACGTGCGCATAGTGGCGGTTGGCCGTCTCATACTCGACGTGCGCCGTGTTGATCGTAATGCCGCGCGCCTTTTCTTCCGGCGCAGAGTCGATGTCCGCATAGGACTTCGCTTCGCCGCCGCTTGCTTCCGCAAGAACCATCGAAATCGCCGCCGTCAGCGTCGTCTTGCCGTGGTCAACGTGTCCAATCGTGCCGATGTTCACGTGCGGCTTGTTGCGTTCAAACTTTGCCTTGCCCATCGGGCCTCTCCTTCATTCTAACTTCAATAGACCGGTTCTCCGGTCGGGATGGATCAGGAACCTGCGACTTCCTGGATGATTTTCTGCGCTTCGGCACGAGGCACTTCGTCATAGTGATCGAAGATCATCGTGAACTGGGCGCGCCCTTGCGACATGCCGCGAAGGTTCGAAACGTAGCCGAACATGTTGACCAGCGGAACGAAGGCATTGATCGCCACCGCATTGCCGCGGGGTTCCGAACCCTGGATCTGTCCGCGCCGCGAGTTAAGATCGCCAATCACGTCGCCCATATAGTCTTCCGGGGTGACAACTTCCACCTTCATGATCGGTTCCATCAGCCGGGGATCACCCTTGCCCTTCAGTTCGCGGAATGCGCCGCGGGCGGCGATTTCGAAAGCGAGGACCGAGGAGTCAACGTCGTGGAAAGCACCGTCAACCAGCACGGCTTTGAAGTCGGTCACAGGATAGCCGGCCAGAAGGCCGTTTTCCTTTGCCATGTTCAGGCCCTTTTCCACACCGGGGATATATTCCTTCGGAACAGCACCACCGACGATCGCGCTTTCGAACTGGAAACCTGAACCGGCTTCGAGCGGCTCGAACTGCAGCTTGATGCGCGCGAACTGGCCGGTACCGCCGGACTGCTTCTTGTGCGTGTAGTCGATCTCGGCGGCACGGCCGATCTTCTCACGATAGGCCACCATCGGCTGACCGATATTGGCTTCGACCTTGAACTCGCGCTTCAGGCGGTCAATCAGGATGTCGAGGTGAAGCTCGCCCATGCCCTTCATGATCGTCTGGCCGGATTCGAAATCTGTCTCGACGCGGAAGGATGGATCCTCTGCCGCGAGGCGCTGCAGGCCGACCGACATTTTTTCCTGGTCAGCCTTCGACTTCGGCTCGACCGCAATCTCGATCACCGGATCAGGGAAGCTCATCGTTTCAAGAACGACTGGCTTGTTCGGATCGCAGACCGTATCACCGGTGGTCGTTTCCTTCAGGCCAGCGAGCGCAACGATATCGCCTGCGAAGGCTTCGGTGATCTCATCCTGCTTGTTCGAGTGCATCATGACCATCCGGCCCACGCGCTCGCGCTTGCCTTTGGTCGAGTTCAGGAACGAGTCGCCCTTCGACAGCGTGCCGGAATAGATGCGCGTGAACGTCAGCGTGCCCATGTAGGGGTCATTCATGATCTTGAACGCGAGGCCCGAGAAAGGCTGGCTGTCATCGGCGCGGCGCTCGATGTTGCGGACTTCGTCCTCATCGCCCGGCGTAAAGCCCACATAGGCTGGCACGTCGAGAGGGCCCGGCAAGTAATCGATAACGGCGTTCAGCATCGGCTGCACGCCCTTGTTCTTGAAGGCGGAGCCGCAAAGAACAGGCACGAAAGACATCGAAAGAGTCCCCTTGCGGATCAGCTTTCGCAGGGTCGGGACGTCAGGCTCGTTACCTTCAAGGAAGGCCTCCATGGCATCGTCGTCTTGCTCGACCGCAAGCTCGACAAGCTCGGCGCGCATCTTTTCGGCCTGCTCTTTCAGGCTGTCGCGGATCGGCTTGAGGACCCAGGAAGCGCCGAGATCGTCGCCTTCCCAAACCCATTCCTGCATCGTGACAAGGTCAACGTGGCCGGCCAGATCCGTTTCCGAACCGATCGGGAACTGGATCGGCGCAGGCGTGGCACCCGTGCGGTCCTTGATCATGCGGACGCAATTGTAGAAATCGGCGCCGATCTTGTCCATTTTGTTGACGAAGACGATGCGCGGAACCTTGTAGCGGTCAGCCTGGCGCCAAACGGTTTCGGTTTGCGGCTCGACACCGGCGTTTGCGTCGAGAACGCAGACAGCGCCGTCAAGCACAGCCAGCGAACGCTCAACTTCGATCGTGAAGTCAACGTGGCCGGGCGTGTCGATGATATTGAAACGGTACTTGTCCGACAGCGGCGTCGAGCCGTCTTCGGTACGCTCCCAGAACGTGGTCGTCGCAGCAGACGTGATCGTGATGCCGCGCTCTTGTTCCTGCTCCATCCAGTCCATGGTTGCAGCGCCGTCATGGACTTCGCCAATCTTGTGGGACTTGCCGGTATAATAGAGGATACGCTCGGTCGTTGTGGTCTTACCGGCATCAATGTGAGCCATGATGCCAAAGTTACGATAGCGCTCCAGCGTGTATTCGCGGGCCATGTGAGTAAACCTTCGTGTCTGCGTTCCGGGAGGAAATTGCGGCAATTGACGGGCGCGTTACCCGCAATTGCCTGAAAATTCCAGAGTGATTACCAGCGGTAGTGCGCGAACGCCTTGTTCGCGTCAGCCATGCGGTGTGTGTCTTCGCGCTTCTTGACTGCGTTGCCACGTCCCTGGCTCGCATCCATCAACTCGCCTGCAAGACGCTCACGCATCGTGTTTTCATTCCGGCCGGCAGCCGCAGCTGAAAGCCAGCGGATGGCAAGGGCCTGACGACGCTCGGTACGAACTTCGACCGGCACCTGGTATGTTGCACCACCAACGCGGCGCGAACGCACTTCAACGGATGGGGCGACGGCTTCGAGCGCGGCGTGAAAAACCTCGACCGGGTTTTTCTTCGCGCGGGTTTCGACGAGATCGAACGCACCATAGACGATGCGCTCTGCAACCGACTTTTTACCATCGCGCATGATCTGGTTCATGAACTTCGTGACAACGATGTCCTTGAACTTTGGGTCCGCGAGGACCTGGCGCTTTTCTGCACTGTGACGACGAGACATGTAGCGGCCCTCTTATTTCGGTTTCTTCGCGCCGTAATGCGAACGGCGTTGCTTACGGTTCTTGACGGGCTGGGTATCCAGCGCGCCGCGGATGATGTGATAGCGAACACCCGGAAGGTCTTTCACGCGGCCGCCGCGGATGAGCACAACGGAGTGCTCCTGCAGGTTGTGGCCTTCACCCGGAATGTAGCACAGCGATTCGAACCCGGAGGTGAGGCGCACTTTTGCCACTTTACGAAGTGCCGAGTTCGGCTTCTTCGGAGTTGTTGTGTAAACGCGCGTACAGACGCCACGGCGCTGGGGACAGGCCTTCAGAGCGGGGGTCTTGGTACGCGTCGGCTTTGGTGAACGCGGATTGCGGATTAGCTGTTGAATTGTGGGCATTCGGGCCTTCTGTCTCTTCTGAACTCATGGCCCGATGGGCCGATAACGAAATGATGCCCCGAATGCTGCAGACAGCTTCCGGGACGGCTGAAAACTTGGGGGCCAGATTGGCCGGTTCATTGCTGATCCGGTGCGGCGATTGAGCAGAACCCAGGCACCTCTCTGACGATTTGTGGCGTGTAAGCCTCTCAGGCGCTTGCGTCAAGGGTCGCTTGCCGCTGAGCCGCAGCAATCTTTGGGCTTTCGCGCCGCCGCTAGAAGGGCAAACCGATCCTGGAAACGCAGGACTCTGCCTCCGGGCCGGCTGTGCCTGTTTCCAGCCGGGTTCGAAATTCCAGAAGCTCCGCAGAAACTGGCGCTTCAAGCTCCGCTGTCCGGGCGAAGTCAGCCGATCGCAGCACATTTCGGCAATCGGCAATTGCCCAGCTTTCCATCGACAACCAGGCGATCAGGCCGATAGCCAGGAATGCGCAAACAGCGCCGATCAGGTCATTTCGCGCCATCTTAGACTCCATGCGTCAAAACAAGAAAGCCTGCCAAGGCTGGCAGGCTTTCTGTTCTGGTTCAAGTCTGGCCTCAGCCTGACTAGTCTTCGGCAGGCTCGGCGGCCGGAGCCGGCAGTGCGGCCATTGCCAGGTTCGCGGCCTCTTCCTGGGCTTTCGCCATGGCAGCGGCACGCTTTGCCTTGAGCTTGTTGTCGCGCTCGGCAGCAACACGGCGGAACTGACGGATACCACCGCCCGTACCGGCCGGGATAAGGCGGCCCACGATGACGTTCTCCTTGAGGCCGTCCAGCGTATCGATCTTGCCCTGAATGGCCGCTTCGGTGAGCACGCGGGTCGTTTCCTGGAACGATGCAGCAGAGATGAAGCTGCGTGTCTGGAGGGACGCCTTGGTGATACCCAGAAGCAGCGGGTTCGCCGTCGCTTCGTGCTGGTCTTTCTTGCGCGACTTGCGGACCGTTTCGTTCGCGTCCTCAAAGTCGATGAGATCGATGTGCTCTCCCACGATGAATGGCGTATCGCCACCATCGACGATTTCAACCTTCTGGAGCATCTGGCGAACGATCACCTCGATGTGCTTGTCGTTGATCGGCACGCCCTGCAGGCGATAGACCTTCTGCACTTCGTCGATGAGGTAGTTCGCCAGGGCTTCCACGCCAAGCGTCGACAGGATGTCCTGCGGCGCCGGGTTACCGTCCATCAGGTATTCACCGCGCTTGATGAAGTCGCCATCCTGAACGGCAAGGTGCTTGCCCTTGGGAACGAGGTAATCGATCTGGTCGCGGCCTTCCTCGATCGGAACGATCGAGACGCGACGCTTGTTCTTGTAGTCACGGCCGTAAAGCACCTTGCCATCGACTTCTGCGATGATGGCATGGTCCTTCGGACGGCGCGCTTCGAACAGTTCGGCCACGCGCGGCAGACCACCCGTGATATCCCGTGTTTTTGCGCCACCGGTCGCAACACGTGCGAGCGTGTCGCCGGCTTCGATCTTGTCGCCATCGGCCACCGAAAGAATGGCGCCTACCGACAGCAGATAGACTGCGTCGGAGCCATTCGGCAGTTTCACAGGCTTGCCATTCTTGTCGACAACCTGAACGGACGGCTTGATGTCTGCCGACTTCGAGGCAGAACGCCAGTCGACAACCACGCGGGACGAGATGCCCGTGGCTTCGTCCGTCTCTTCACGAGCCGAGACGCCGTCGATCACGTCGACCAGTTTGGCCTCGCCAGCGACTTCGGAGACGATCGGCTGGGCAAACGGATCCCAATCGGCCATCAAAATACCCGGCGAGACCTTTGCCTTGTCCTTGACCATGAGACGTGTGCCGTAGGCAGGGCGGAACGACTGACGTGTACGGCCATCGGCATCGACGATCTCGACCTGCATGCGCCGGCCGACAACAACAATGCTCTTGTCCTTGTCCTTGCGCGTCACGAACTCCGCGTCGGTAAACCGCACGGTGCCTTCGAAGCTTGCTTCGATGGAGGACTGGTCAGCCACCTGCGCTGCACCACCAATGTGGAACGTACGCATGGTCAGCTGGGTACCCGGTTCACCAATCGATTGTGCCGCGATGACGCCAACCGCTTCGCCGCGATTGACCACGGTGCCACGCGCCAGATCCCGGCCGTAGCACTGGACACAGATGCCGTTGCGCGCTTCGCATGTCAGGGCAGAACGCGCCTTGACCACGTCAACACCCGACTGTTCGATCAGCTCGGCAAGGTCTTCGTCGATATAGGTATTGGCTGGAGCGACGAGCGCACCATCGGTACCCTTGACGTCTTCAGCCGTGACACGTCCGAGCAGACGCTCGGCAATCGACACGACCACATCGGCGCCTTCCATGACGGCACTGATGTCGATACCTTTTTCCGTACCGCAATCATCTTCGTTGATGATGCAGTCCTGCGCGACGTCGACGAGACGGCGGGTCAGGTAACCGGAGTTGGCGGTTTTCAGAGCGGTATCAGCAAGGCCCTTACGTGCGCCGTGAGTCGAGTTGAAGTATTCAAGAACGGTCAGGCCTTCCTTGAAGTTCGAGATGATCGGCGTTTCGATGATCTCGCCCGACGGCTTGGCCATCAGGCCGCGCATACCGGCCAGCTGTTTCATCTGGTTCTTCGAACCGCGCGCACCGGAATCTGCCATCATGTAGATCGAGTTGACCTGGGCCTTCCGGTCGCCCTTGGCAACCTGGGCTTCAGCTGCCGAATCCATCATGGCGTCCGCAACCTTGTCGGTGCAGGTTGACCAGGCATCGACGACCTTGTTGTACTTCTCACCGCGTGTGATGAGGCCGTCAGCATACTGGCGTTCGTATTCGGACACCTGCTCCTTCGTAGCCTCGACAAGCCGCTTCTTCGCCGCCGGGATAACCATGTCATCCTTGCCGAACGAGATACCGGCCTTGGCCGCTTCCTTGAAGCCGAGTTCCATCATCTTGTCGCAGAAGATGACCGTCGCCTTCTGGCCGCACAGACGATAAACCTCGTCGATGATCTTGCCGATCGCCTTCTTGGTCAGGGTCGTATTGACCATGTCGGGCTGGATGCCCTTCATGCGCGGCAGGATGTTCGCAACCATGTAGCGGCCAGGCGTCGTTTCGATGACCCGGCGCCATGGGTTACCCTCGTCATCAACGCCTTCGTACATCGCTTTCACTTTCGAGTGCAGCGAGACAAAGCCATTATCGAGCGCCTGCTCGATTTCAGCGAGGTCACAGAAGATCATGCCGTTGCCGACTTCTTCAGTCCGATCAAGCGACAGGTAGTAGAGGCCCAGGATGATATCCTGAGACGGCACGATGATTGGCTTGCCGTTGGCAGGCGACAGGATGTTGTTGGTCGACATCATCAGTACGCGGCATTCCAACTGGGCCTCAAGGCTCAGCGGCACGTGGACAGCCATCTGGTCGCCATCGAAGTCAGCGTTGAACGCGGCGCAAACCAGCGGGTGAAGCTGGATCGCCTTGCCTTCAATCAGTTTTGGTTCGAAGGCCTGGATACCGAGGCGGTGCAGCGTCGGCGCGCGGTTGAGCAGGATCGGGTGCTCGCGGATCACCTCGTCGAGGATGTCCCACACTTCCGGCTTTTCTTTCTCAACCAGCTTCTTGGCAGCCTTGACCGTTCCGGCCAGGCCTTTCGCGTCGAGACGCGCATAGATGAACGGCTTGAACAGTTCGAGGGCCATCTTCTTGGGAAGACCGCACTCGTGCAGTTTCAGGTTCGGTCCCACCACGATCACCGAACGGCCGGAATAGTCGACCCGCTTGCCGAGAAGGTTCTGGCGGAAGCGGCCCTGCTTGCCTTTCAGCATGTCCGAGATCGATTTCAGCGGACGCTTGTTGGTGCCCGTGATCGTGCGGCCGCGACGGCCGTTGTCGAACAGTGCGTCCACGGATTCCTGCAGCATCCGCTTTTCGTTGCGGATGATGATGTCAGGGGCACGAAGTTCCATCAGGCGCTTCAGGCGATTGTTCCGGTTGATGACGCGGCGATAGAGATCGTTGAGATCCGAGGTCGCGAACCGGCCGCCATCGAGCGGCACGAGCGGGCGCAGGTCCGGCGGGATAACCGGCACGACTGTCAGGATCATCCATTCAGGCTTGGCGCGCGACTGGAGGAAGGATTCAACAACCTTGAGACGCTTGGAGGCCTTCTTGGTTTTCAGCTCAGACGTGGAATCGCGCAGGTCGTCGCGCAGCGTATCCGCCAGCGTCGGCAGATCGAGATTGCGCAGGATTTCACGGATGGCTTCTGCGCCGATCATGGCCGTGAACGCGTCTTCACCCAGACGGTCCTGAGCGTCCATGTATTCTTCTTCGGTCAGGAGCTGCTTGGGCTCGAGTTCCGTCAAGCCCGGCTCGATGACCACATAGCTTTCGAAATAGAGCACACGCTCCACATCTTTCAGCGCCATGTCGACAAGCGTCGAAATCCGGGACGGAAGCGACTTCAGGAACCAGATGTGCGCAACAGGAGCCGCAAGATCGATATGGCCCATGCGCTCGCGCCGGACGCGCGCCAGGGTCACTTCGACACCGCACTTCTCACAGACGATGCCGCGATACTTAATGCGCTTGTACTTGCCGCAAAGGCACTCATAGTCCTTCACGGGGCCGAAGATGCGTGCACAGAAGAGGCCATCGCGCTCCGGCTTGAATGTCCGGTAGTTGATGGTCTCGGGTTTCTTGATCTCGCCGGATGACCACGAGCGGATCTTTTCCGGGCTCGCAATCGAAATGCGGATCGCCTCGAAAGTCGGGGCGGGAGTATTCGGGTTGAAAATGCTGGCGACGTCCTGGCGCATGGGTGTCTGCTCCTTGGGTGGGCGGTGTTATCGGGGCAATGGGGCCCCTGCCCTCATGAAATTTCGTGTCGACCGTGACGCCCCGGCAAAACGATTCTCGTTTCGCGGGGCGCCCCGTATTTCGCGTATTATCTACTCGGCCGGGATTGTGGACTCTTCGTCCTCGATCTCGCCATTGTCTTCTTCGATCAGCTCCACGTTGAGGCCGAGCGAGCGCATTTCCTTGATCAGCACGTTGAAGCTCTCAGGAATACCGGCTTCGAACGAGTCATCGCCGCGCACGATGGATTCGTAAATCTTCGCACGTCCCGCCGTGTCATCCGACTTGACGGTCAGCATTTCCTGCAGCGTGTACGCGGCGCCATAGGCTTCCAGTGCCCACACTTCCATCTCACCGAAGCGCTGGCCGCCGAACTGCGCCTTGCCGCCCAGCGGCTGCTGGGTAACGAGCGAGTAAGGTCCGGTCGAACGCGCGTGGATTTTCTCGTCCACAAGGTGGTGAAGCTTGAGCAGGTACTTGTAGCCCACAGTAACGGGCCGCGAGAACTGAACACCGGTGCGACCGTCAAACATCTTGACCTGGCCGGATGTGTCGAGACCGGCACGTTCAAGCAGATCGTTGATGTCGCTCTCCCGCGCACCGTCAAAGACGGGCGTCGCGATCGGCACGCCATTGCGCAGGTTGCCGGCCAGTTCGATGATCTCGTCATCGGTTTCCGGCAGTTCCTGTTCCTTGCCATAGGCCGTTGTCAGCGCCTTTCTCAGCGCTTTCATGTCGTGCTTCTGGTGGAACTCCTCCAGCGCCTGGTCGATGATGCGGCCGAGACCGCGGCAGGCCCAGCCGGTGTGCGTTTCGAGGATCTGACCGACGTTCATGCGCGACGGCACGCCCAGCGGGTTCAGAACGATATCGACCGGCGTGCCGTCTTCAAGGAACGGCATGTCTTCGCTCGGGTTGATTTTCGAAATCACACCCTTGTTGCCGTGACGGCCAGCCATCTTGTCGCCCGGCTGAAGCTTGCGCTTAACCGCGAGGAAGACCTTGACGACTTTCATCACGCCCGGAGGCAGGTCGTCGCCGCGCTGGACCTTGTCGACCTTGTCATTGAAGCGGGCTTCAAGTTCGTGGATGGAACCGTCAAACTGGGCACGCAGGGCGTCGAGTTCAGCTTGCGCCTTCTCGGACTTCAGCGCGATATCCCACCACTGGCTCTCGCTCAGTTCTTCAAGCGCTGCAGCAGCAATGCGGCCCGCCTTGAAGCCTTTCGGCCCCGCGACGGCTTCCTTGCCGGTCAGCAGCTCAGCAAGACGCGCATAGGTGTTGCGCTCGAGGATCGACTGTTCGTCTTCCTTGTCTTCCTGCAGCTGTTCGATCTGCTCCCGTTCGATCTGAAGGGCGCGCTGGTCCTTGTCGATGCCGTGGCGGTTGAAGATGCGGACATCCACAACCGTACCGGCGTCGCCTGGCGGCACACGCAGCGAGGTGTCGCGAACGTCAGACGCCTTTTCACCGAAGATGGCGCGGAGGAGTTTCTCTTCCGGCGTCATCGGGCTCTCGCCCTTCGGGGTGACCTTGCCGACGAGGATGTCGCCAGCCTTCACTTCAGCACCGACCGCCACGATACCGGCTTCGTCGAGGTTGCGCAGGGCTTCCTCGCCGACGTTCGGAATGTCACGCGTGATCTCTTCAGGACCGAGCTTCGTGTCACGTGCCGCGATTTCGAACTCTTCGATGTGGATCGACGTGAACACGTCATCCTTCACGATACGTTCGGAAATCAGGATCGAGTCCTCGAAGTTGTAGCCATTCCACGGCATGAACGCGACGAGCACGTTCCGGCCGAGCGCCAATTCACCCAGGTCGGTCGACGGACCGTCCGCGATGATGTCATTCTTCGAGACAGTATCTCCCACTTTGACGATCGGGCGCTGGTTGATGCAGCTGTTCTGGTTCGACCGGCGGAACTTGGCGAGACGATAGATGTCCACGCCCGACTTCGAGCCTTCCAGGTCTTCCGTTGCGCGCACCACGATGCGGAGCGCATCGACCTGTTCCACGACACCGGCCCGGCGGGCGATGATCGCGGCGCGGCTGTCACGCGCAACAATGGCTTCCATGCCGGTGCCGACGAATGGTGCTTCGGACTGAACCAGAGGCACGGCCTGACGTTGCATGTTCGAGCCCATGAGGGCGCGGTTGGCGTCGTCGTTTTCGAGGAAAGGAATGAGCGAGGCAGCAACCGACACAACCTGTTTCGGGGAAACGTCCATGAACTGGATATCGTCTTTCGAAACCATGGTCGCTTCGCCAGCGACACGTGCGTTGACGAATTCGTTCTGCAGCTCGCCCTTGTCGTTCACCGATGCATTGGCCTGGGCGATCGAATAGATCGACTCTTCCATGGCCGACAGATAGACGACCTCGGCGGTCTGCTTGCCGTTCACAACCTTGCGGTACGGGCTCTCGATGAAGCCGTACTTGTTGATACGCGCATGCGTGGCGAGCGAGTTGATCAGGCCGATGTTCGGGCCTTCCGGTGTTTCGATCGGGCAGATCCGGCCATAATGGGTCGGGTGCACGTCGCGCACTTCAAAGCCGGCGCGCTCGCGTGTCAGGCCGCCCGGACCAAGGGCCGAAAGGCGGCGCTTGTGGGTGATTTCCGACAGCGGGTTGGTCTGGTCCATGAACTGCGACAGCTGCGAGGAGCCGAAGAATTCACGCACCGAAGCCACAACCGGCTTCGCATTGATCAGGTCGTGCGGCATGACCGTGTCGATATCGACCGAGCCCATGCGTTCCTTGATCGCGCGCTCCATGCGCACGAGACCGATGCGGTAATTGTTCTCCATCAGCTCGCCGACGGAACGGACGCGGCGGTTGCCAAGGTTGTCGATGTCGTCGACGTCGCCCTTGCCGTCCTTCAGGTCGAGGATGACCTTCATGACGCCGATGATGTCGTCATTGCGCAGCACGCGCATGTCGTCGGCAGCGGATTCATAGCCTTTGACAGCCACGCTGAGGCGCATGTTCATCTTCACCCGGCCAACGGCCGAGAGATCATAACGCTCAGGATCGAAGAAGAGCTGGCCGAACAGGGCATCAGCGGCTTCCTGCGTTGGCGGCTCGCCCGGGCGCATGACGCGGTAGATGTCCGAGAGGGCCTCGAAACGGGTTTCGTTCTTGTCGGCCTTCAGCGTGTTGCGCAGCCATGGGCCGCGGCCGGACGCATCAATGTCGAGTACTTCGATCGTCTTGATGCCATAGTCGCGCATCTCGGCGATGATTTCCTCTTCCAGCATGTCGCCGGCTTCACCGAAGATCTCGCCAGTTTCCATGTTCACGACATC
Source organism: Hyphomonas sp. BRH_c22 (assembly GCF_000961795.1). Lineage (GTDB taxonomy): Bacteria > Pseudomonadota > Alphaproteobacteria > Caulobacterales > Hyphomonadaceae > Hyphomonas. The sequence continues at coordinate 5,983 of NZ_LADU01000102.1, read as the reverse complement.
GCGCGCCAGGAACTTGCCGACCAGCGCTTCGGACGGCACGAGGATCTCGTCCGTGCCGGCTTCAGCGATGCGCTTTGCTTTCAGCGCGGTGATCTTCTTGCCCGCCTCGGCAACGGCCTTCTTCGACTTGGCGTCGATCAGGTCGAATTCCGGCTTGAGGCCCTTCCAGGCTTCCGAACGGAAACCGGTGATCCAGCCATTTTTCTCCATGCGATAGATGGAGTGCGTGTAGAAAAGGTCGAGGATCTGCTCGGTGTCATAGCCGAGCGCGTAGAGCATCGTGGTCGCCGGCAGCTTGCGCTTGCGGTCGATACGGATGTTCAGGATGTCTTTCGCGTCGAACTCGAAATCGAGCCACGAGCCGCGGTAAGGAATGATACGGGCGGCAAACAGCAGCTTGCCCGAGGTGTGGGTCTTGCCCTTGTCGTGATCGAAGAACACGCCCGGCGAGCGGTGCATCTGGGACACGATCACACGCTCGGTGCCGTTCACGACGAAAGTACCCTTGTCGGTCATCAGCGGAATATCGCCGAGATAGCATTCCTGCTCTTTGACTTCCTTGACGGAGCGCGCGCCGGTGTCTTCGTCAATGTCGAACACGACGAGCTGGAGGCGCACCTTGAGCGGCGCCTGGTAGGTCAGGTCGCGCTGCATGCACTCTTCAACGTCGAACTTCGGCGTCTCGAATTCGTAGTTCACGTATTCAAGCGTCGCACGCTCGGAAAAATCAGTAATCGGGAACACCGACTTGAAAACGCCTCCGAGCCCATCGTCCGTGCGCTTCTCGCGCGGCGTGTGCATCTGAAGGAAGCTCTCGTAAGAATCACGTTGAACCTCAATCAGGTTCGGCATTTCGATGGCTTCGGGAATGCGCCCGAAGGACTTGCGGATACGTTTCTTTTCCGTGAAGGAGAGTGCCATCCCAGGTTCCCAATTTTGTCTGTCCGGGCCACATGGCCACAGACCTTATCACCAGAACGCGAGTTCGCGGCGGCCTCAAAAAGAGACCGCCGCGCATTTCGTGGATAGGATGGAGCCTCGCGCGAACACCATCCGGATTTGAACAAGCAGACGCTTACTTGATTTCGATCGTTGCGCCGACTTCTTCGAACTTCTTCTTGATCTCTTCGGCTTCAGCCTTCGAAACGCCTTCCTTGATTGCCTTAGGAGCAGCCTCGACGAGGTCTTTTGCTTCTTTCAGGCCAAGTGCAGGCACGACGTCACGAACGACTTTGATGACGTTGATCTTCTTGTCGCCAGCTGCGGTCAGAACGACATCGAATTCTGTCTGTTCTTCAGCAGCGGCAGCTGGTGCGGCACCACCGGCAGCAGCGGCGACGGCCACTGGTGCAGCGGCGGAAACGCCCCACTTTTCTTCGAGCAGTTTTGCAAGCTCTGCAGCCTCAAGGACGGTAAGGGCCGAAAGGTCTTCGACAATCTTTTCGAGATTTGCCATTGTATGATTTCCTGTTTGGTTCGGTTGTCAGTTTCAATTAGTTGCGAAAACGGGTGCCCTAGGCGGCGTCTTTCGACGCATATGCCGACACCACACGGGCAAGCTGGCTGGCTGGTGCCTGGATGACGCCTGCAACTTTCGTTGCCGGTGCCTGCAGGAGGCCAATAAGTTTGCCACGGAGCTGGTCGAGAGACGGAAGCTTCGCAAGGGCCTGAACGCCACTGGCATCCAGAACCACGTCGCCCATCACGCCACCGATGATGATGAATTTCGCATTGTCTTTCGCGAATTCATCAGCCGCTTTCGCAGCCGACACCGGATCAGGTGAATAAGCGATTGCCACAGGACCCTGGAACAGGGCTTGGGCATCGTCGCCGCCTTTGCCGTCGAGCGCAATTTTCGCCAGACGGTTCTTGACCACCTTAAGCTGTCCGCCGTCCTTGCGAAGGGCGCCGCGCAGCTTTGTCATTTCCGCAACGGTCATTCCGGAATAGTGCGTCACGATGACAGCACCGGACTCTGCGAAAACCCCTTTCAGGGTCTCGAGGGCCACTGTTTTTCCAGCTTTATCCATAGCGGGTCTCCAGTAGAGGCGCCCGGACCATCCGGCCGCCCTGGTAATCGCCTTCCGTTCGTGAGAACTTCCAGCGCCTGCCCAGGGATTGGCCTGCCCGGTAAAGCAAAACAGGAAATCCTGTTTTTCCGAACCGTTTCAACGCCTCACCCCGTCTGCATAGGTGGCCAGAATGCCTTTATCTCACCCTAAGGTTTGACCTATGGTCTAGGACAGGAAAACGGGAGGCCGCCGATACACATCGGTGATCTCCCGTCAAGAGAGGTCTGTTAACGCTTTATCCAAAGGGCCGCAACCCCTTTGAGTCAGAAAATGTCGGGCGGACAGAAAAAGCCCGCCCCGTTTCCGGGCCGGGCTCACTCGTTTCTGGTTAAATCACCGCAGAAGCGGGACTATTTCGCTTCGGCTGTATCGATGATGACGCCTGCGCCCATTGTCGACGACAGGGAAATCTTGCGCACGAACGTGCCTTTTGCGCCGGACGGACGCGCTTTGACGAGCGCCTCAAGGAACGCTTTCACGTTTTTCTCGATGTCCGCCTGGCTGAAGCTGGCCTTGCCGATACCGGCGTGGATGATGCCGGCCTTTTCGACACGGAATTCAACCGAACCGCTTTTCGCATCCTTGACGGCCTGCGCCACGTTAGGCGTGACCGTACCGACCTTCGGGTTCGGCATCAGGCCGCGCGGGCCGAGTACCTTACCGAGACGGCCGACGACAGCCATCATGTCCGGCGACGCGATAACGCGATCGAAGTCCATGAAGCCGCCCTGGATTTTCTCCATCAGGTCTTCTGCGCCGACGAAATCAGCGCCGGCCGCCCGGGCTTCGTCAGCCTTGGCGTCCTTTGCGAAGACGGCGACACGGACGTCCTTGCCGGTGCCCGAAGGCAGGTTGACCATGCCGCGGACCATCTGGTCGGCATATTTCGGGTCAACACCGAGATTCACGGCAATGTCGATGGTTTCGTCGAATTTCGAGGTCGCATTGCTTTTCACGAGCGAGACAGCCTCGCTGACAGTGTAGGCCTTTTCGCGGTCAACCGTTTCAGCGATCGCGCGGGCACGTTTTCCTGGTTTCGCCATGATTCTTACTCCACCACCGTCAGACCCATCGCGCGGGCAGAGCCTGCGATGATCTTGGACGCTGCTTCGATGTCGTTTGCGTTGAGGTCTTCCATCTTCATTTCCGCGATTTCGCGGATCTGCTTCATGGAGACTTTGCCAACCGTGTCATAGCCAGGCTTCTTGGAGCCCGATGCAGGCTTCTTGCCGAGCTTCAGGCCAGCGGCCTTCTTCAGCAGAACCGTCGCAGGTGGCGTCTTCGTGACAAACGTGAACGACTTGTCCTGATAATACTGGATGACGACCGGAATCGGGAGGCCCTCTTCCAGGTTCTGTGTCTTGGCGTTGAACGCCTTGCAGAATTCCATGATGTTGATGCCGCGCTGACCGAGCGCCGGGCCGACGGGCGGGGAAGGGTTTGCCTTGCCTGCGGGAATCTGGAGCTTGATCTGCCCCAGCAGTTTCTTAGCCATTGTGTCCTCACAATTGTTACGAGGGGACGGTGGTCTTTCGATCCGTCCCGATTGGGTATCGAGGGTCCGCGGTCCGGCTGGCTGGCCTCCCACAGAAGCGCGCGTATGGCGCAATCACCTGTGCGGGTCAAGCTGGGCGAATGTGAAAAGCCCGGACGACGCAAGTCATCCGGGCTTTCAGGATCGCTTTTGCTGGCGGCTACATCACCGCATAGCCGCGCGCATTGATATAGTTGCGCAGCTCCTGGGCGCGCCGCGCCGGGTCTGGGTGGGTCGACATGAATTCGATGGGGCGGGCTCCCGTCGAATTGGCATCCATCAGTTCCCACAGGCGAACCGACTGTTTCACGTCATAGCCGGCATTGTGCATGTAATCGACGCCCAGCCTGTCGGCTTCCAGTTCGTTGGCCCGGCTGTAGGGCAGGATCACGCCATACTGCACCGCCGCGCCACCCAGCGCACCGATTGCTGCGCCATACTTGTTCAGCGTTTCCGATTGGCCGACCGCGATCTGGCCCGCCATCATGCCAACCTGCGCAGCGGTTGTTATGGACAGGCGTTCGGCAGCGTGCTTCCCGGCGACGTGCCCCGTTTCATGGCCCAGGACAGACGACAGCTGGTCGTCATTCTCGGTCAGTTCCGTGAGGCCGCGATACACGCCGACCCGGTTGCCCGGCATGACGAAGGCATTGACGTCATCGGTGTCGAATACGGCCACGTCCCACTGTTCGTTCGACCGCCCGGCGCCCTTGGCGGTCCGGTTCCAGACGTTGAGGACCCTGTTCTTGAGGGCCGTGTTCGAGGTTTGCGGCGTCTGGGTTTTCATGTCGGTCCAGGCCGAAGCCGCCATTCCGGCAATCTGTTCGTCACCGAACAGGAGGAACTGGCTCCGCCCCGTCGCAGCATTTGTCGTGCAGCCGGAAATGAGCGGGAATACCGTTCCTGCTGCCAGTCCGCTGATAATGCCCCGCCGGGACAGGTTTATCCGCGGGGCATTTTCGAGAATCTTGCTGTCGAATTCGATCAGTTCAGTCATCTCAGTCTCCGTTTCGATCTGCCGCCAAGGTTAACGACCGGGCGTGGAAAAGCAATCTGGCAGGCAATCTTATTGAGGACAACCTGATCCTCAGCGACTGAACCCGTCATGAACGGACAGGAAGGCCAGCCTATTCCTCGGCAACGTCACCTGAAAGGATGGCGGCCTGTTCAACCCATCCTTCCCGCGCGATCCGGCCGGAAAAGTTCAGCCGGTTGTCGATCCAGGCGATGTTTTCCGGCGTCCAGGCAGCGATCTGGTCATAGTGGAAGATGCCGAGTTCATTCAGCACTTCCTGTATCTTGGGGCCGATGCCGCCAATGATCGTGAGATCGTCCGGTGCGCCCGCGACGGGCTTTTCCAGCGCAATCGGCCGTTCCGCCTCGACCAGACCTTCGTCAGCCAGGTCGTCATCATCGGCCTCGGACTCGTCGTCTTCCGCTTCATCCTCTTCGGAATCCTCGTCGTCGGAATCCTCGGCTTCGACATCCTCCTCGTCGACGTCGTCCTCGAGCGCGTCATCATCGCTCAGCTCGTCATCGTCAGATTCGTCATCATACTCGGCGTCTTCATCGTCTTCATCGTCTTCTTCGGCGTCGTCCTCGTCGTCCAGCTCGTCTTCATCGTCGTCAGCGTCGGAGTCGTCTTCCTCATCGGACTCGTCATCCTCCTCGACGTCGTCGTCAGATTCCAATTCGTCACTGTCAGACTCCTCGTCGTCGTTCTCGACCTCGTCGTCATCGGGCTCGTCGTCTTCGTCAGAGTCCAGTTCCGCATCGTCCTCGTCGTCTTCGTACGTGTCCTCTTCGGCGGCGGCATCGCGCTCTTCTGCATCAGCGGCTGCATCGGCTTCTTCCAGCTCGTGCAGGATCGAATCCGTGGCCGAGATTAGCGCGTCGCTTTCATCCTCCGGCTCAACGCTGGCCTCATTTTCGACACGCTCTGCTTCGGACGCGGAATCGCCTTCAAAATAGGCGACCCGCCCCTCCAGGAACCGGTTGCGCCAGCGAAGGCGCGCCAGTTCCTCATTCACATCATTTTCAGGCTTCGCTTCGGCGATCACAGCTGCGGCTGGCTGGCTGGCCAGTTCCGCCTCAAGGGCGGCCACGCGCTGCTTCAGGAAATCGCCCTGCCACTTCAGCTTGTCGATTTCGGTCGAGTCCGTGTCCGACGCTGCGGCCGCCACAGGCGCTACCGCCGCGGCTGCGATTGAAGCTGCCGCAAGAGCTGCGCCTTGTGTCGCTGTCGCCTGCTCATGCAGGGCCGCCTCCAGATGGCGAACGCGGCCTTCGAGGTGACGGTTTCGCCAAAGCAGGGTCGGTTCTTCCGCCTGCCCTGCCGCAGTCGGCGGCCTTGCGGCGGCTGGCGCGGCCGCAGCGG